>CAIWXH010000425.1 GCA_903916565.1 uncultured Oscillochloris sp.
AGCAAAATGTCGGTGCCGCGACCGGCCATATTGGTGGCTACCGTCACCACGCTGGTACGACCGGCCTGGGAGACAACGCGGGCCTCGCGCTCGTGCTGCTTGGCGTTCAGTACGCTGTGCGTTACGCTAGATTGTCTGAGTAGATCGCTTACCCGCTCGGATGTCTCCACCGAGGTCGTGCCGATCAGCACCGGACGACCAATCTCGACCATCTCCTGCACCTCGCGTACCACCGCCTCAAACTTTGATTGCTCGGTGCGGTAGATCTGGTCGGGCAGATCCTTGCGCACCATCGGCTTGTTGGTCGGGGTGATCACCACATCCAGGTTGTAGATCTTGCCAAACTCCTCGCGCTCAGTGTAGGCCGTGCCGGTCATCCCGGCCAGCTTGTCGTACATGCGGAAGTAGTTCTGAAAGGTGATCGTCGCCAGGGTGACGTTCTCGTTCTTAATCTGCACGCCCTCTTTGGCCTCCACCGCCTGGTGCAGACCATCGCTCCAGCGCCGCCCCGGCATGGATCTGCCGGTGAACTCGTCAATAATCATCACCTCACCAGCGGGCGTGATCATGTAGTCCTTGTCGCGGTGGAAGATGAAGTTCGCCTTGAGGGCGTTTTCAACATAGTGGGTCTTCTCATAGTGAGCCGGGTCGTACAGACTCTCGCCGTCAGGGATACGCATCAGCCGCTCAAGCTTCTCGATCCCCTGCTCGGTGAGGGTAATGCTCTTGCTGCGCTCCTCAATCAGGAAATCGCCATCGGGCTCGATGCCCTCGTCCTTGATCTGCTTAGCCGTCACGCTACTGCGCTTGAGGTTCCGCACCAACACGGCCATCTGTCGGTAGAGGTCACTACTCTTCTGGGCCGGGCCAGAAATGATCAGCGGGGTGCGCGCCTCGTCGATCAAGATATTATCAACCTCGTCCACAATCGCGAAGTGCAGCGGCTGCTGAACCATCTGCTCCAGCTCGTAGGCCATGTTATCGCGCAGATAATCAAAGCCGAACTCGTTGTTGGTTCCGTAGGTAATATCGGCGTAATATGCCTCGCGGCGCACACAGGGCCGCCAGTGAACGAGGCGCTGATCCTCGGGGTTGGCGTTCGGATCGGTATACTCGGGGTCGTAGAGCGCACTGGTGTCGTGGGCGATAAAGCCAACGCTCATGCCAAGAAAGTGGTAAAGCGGGGCCATCCAGCCCGCGCCGACCTTGGCCAAGTAATCGTTCACCGTCACCAGATGCACGCCCTGGCCCTCCAGGGCGTTGAGGTAGAGCGGCAGCGTGGCTACCAGCGTCTTGCCCTCGCCGGTCTTCATCTCGGCGATCTTGCCCTGGTGCAGCACAATCCCACCGATGAGTTGCACATCAAAGTGGCGCATGCCCAGCGTGCGGCCGGCCGCCTCGCGCACGGCGGCGAACGCCTCGGGCAAGAGATCGTCAAGCTCCTCGCCCGCCTCCAGCCGACCGCGCAGTTCAGGCGTCTTCGCCCGCAGAGCCTCGTCCGAGAGCGCCTTGTACGCATCCTCAAGGCCATTAATCTCATCGACAAGCGGGCGGATCTGGCGCACCGCCCGATCATTCCCGTCACCGACAACCTTCTTCAGCCACTTGAGCATCGGTATCTCCATCGCAAGGGCGCAACGATTCGCTTACGCCCTACGCTCGTAGGTGTTATTTACGCTGTACGAGAGAAGATTATACCCGATGCTAATGGCCTGGGGCAAAAGTCAGGATGCCACCCCCATCGCAAACAGCGCCAACTGGAGTGCGCCGAACAGTACCAGGAGTACGATGATGACGCCGACGACCACGCCGCCGATGGTGGCGGCGCTAGGGGGCCGCTGTGGCCGGATCGGCTCGTCGGCGAGAGCCTGGCGCACGGCGGCGACGATCTGGCCGACGCTGGCCGTCACGCCGTAGGGTTCAATACCGGCCCAATCCCAGCCTGGGCCGGGCAGCGGCAGCAGCAATTTGCGCGCCGGACTGGCCGCCAGCGCCCCGGCCAACGGATCACCGGCGACGCCCGGCACCCACGGGCCAACCACCAGATCGGCGTGGGCCAACTGGCCCGCGAGATCGGCGCTGCGGTCAAGCGGGATCAGACCGAGGCCCGGCAGCGCGCCGCGTAGGCCGACGAGCAAGGCCGCACCAGTTTCACCATCGGTAAGTACCACCACGCGCAGGGCCGCCTGCCGTGCGACACCGGCCGCCTGCCGCGCACGTCCATCGCGGCGCAGCGTGGAGCCGTGAGCCAGCAGTACACTGACTGCGATCAGGCTGTAGGCAATGGCCTGGGCCAGATCCGTGACCAGATCGCCGACGAAGCGTTCGCCAAGAACAATGCTGATCAGCCGGTAGAGAATGTAGAGCAGGCCACCAAGGACGGTGAGGGTGGCGACGAAGACAAAGAAGAAGAGGTAGATCCGCCGCACCAGCGAGGTGCGCTCAGCCTCGCCAACGGGGCCATCGACCGTCGCAACGACCTGGGCGCGCCGCCAGAAGATCAGCCAGGGCGGCAGGCCAGCGATCAGGGTTGCGATAAACCAGGCCAGCGGATCACGCAGATCAGCCAGCGGCGCTGATCCGCCCAGGGCGCGGATTAGCACGCTCAGCAGGCCGCCGAGGCCGATCAGGCTCGCCGCAAGGCCGATTGCGGCCACCAGATACCATGCCAGCCGCCGCACGCTTGCCTGACGCGGGGCACCGCCCATCGCGGCGACATCCGTGCGCAACACGTTGGCGTGGAAGCCCCAGACTACCCCCCCAATCAAGATCGTCGGCAGCGCGTCGCGGATGTCGCCCTCTGGCGTCAGGCCGAACGCCACGCGCAGCATACCAGCCAACAGGGCCGCCGCGTCGACCACCACGCTCAGTGCGCCAACCACAATCAGCGCGTAGAGATAGAACGTGCGTAGCGCCGAGGCCCGCTCGTCATCGTCCGTCCCGGTGAAGAGCCGCTCGGCGCGTAGCCAGTGGCCGAGCCAGAGCGCCAGACCGATCAGCACCGCCGCGACCGGCTCGGCCAGCCCGCCCCGGTCGCCTGTGCCGCCGATCTGGAAGAGCAGCCAGCGCAACAGGTTGGTCGCGCCGATACTCAGCGTCGCCACGCCCACCGCCGCTACGCCCAACAGATAGATTCGCCGCACCAGCGCACCAGCGCCGACGGGCGGCGCGGCCCGCACATCGTCGCGAGCGACCAGGGCGTGGTAGGCGTAGAGTCCGCCAAGCACCAGCAGCGCGGTCAGGCCACGCAGCAACGCCTGGCCGGGTGTCCGATCCAGGCCAATCTGCGGCAGCCCGAGCCCGAGCCTGAGCAGGGCGAGCAGCATATCCCTGACATTGAGCGACAGCGGCAGCAGCAGGCCAGCCAGGTTGCCATACAGATAGAGCCGACGCAGCGCCGAAGCCCGCTCATCGGCGTCGGCCTGCGCCAGCCGCTCGGCCCACAGCCAATGGACAAGCCAGAGCGGCAGCGCGACCAGCACCAGCGCGATCTGAAAGGCCGTGGTCGCCACCGGCGACTGGCCATCGGTGCCGAACACGCCGCGCAGCAGCGCAATCAGCGCCCAGGCAAGCCCGTGCAGGCCGATGGTCGCCGTGACAAAAATGTACCAGCGCCGTACGGTAGCCATCAGCAGCCTCCCCGCTTGTCCCAGCAGTCACGCCAGACCGTCCAGTCATCGCTGTTGACGAGTCGCCACACGCCCGACTCGTTCGCCAGAGTCATGGTGAAGGTACGAATTGACTGGCCGCTGCTGAGCAGGCCACCCTGGGTGAAGGTCGTTGCGCGCACAGTAACTGCCGCCCGCGTGCCGCTCATAGGCGTGTCGAGCACCTCGTACGTACTGGTCGCGTCGCCCTCTATGTGCGCCATATCGGCGACAAAATCGGCGGCACTTGGCGGGTAGCTACGCAGGGTCGGCGAGAGGTAGCCGTAGGCGCGGGCAGAATCGCCGCGCTGGAGGGCAAGCAGATAGTTGGAGACAATGTCGGCGGGGGAGGTTTCGCTGCGGTAGCTCGGCTGAGGCCGAACCAGCACCACGCCGACCGCGATAGTGATGAGGAGAATCGCCCCGGCGATAATCGCCAGCAGCGCACGGTTGGTACGTCGCATATGACCCTCCTAGAAGGCGCTCCTATGCGCCTGCACGAGCGGATCGCTACACCTACCTACACATGTTTCATAGAATTAGCCTCAGGAAACCCGCCCGTTTACGGGTGGGAGGAATGAGGCTTGTGCGGCCTCACCCTGGCGGTAGACGCTCCCCTACGCCGCGTGAAGCGGCGCAGGGCGGTGATACATGTGTACGTGTAGTACTACAGTTGTAGTTTGAATCACCCCCCCTAGCCCCCCCGCAAGCGGGGGGGGACAATGCATTGGTTGGTTCCCCCCCGCTTGCGGGGGGGGACAATGCATTGGTTGGTTCCCCCCCCGCTTGCGGGGGGGCTAGGGGGGGTGATCGGCGGGAGCCTTTCTGCGAAGATATTTACAACTGTAGTA
>CAIWXH010000426.1 GCA_903916565.1 uncultured Oscillochloris sp.
AAGCGGTGGCTTGCGTCCAGGCGAGCGAGCGCGATGGGCAGCCCCAGCAGCGAATTGAAGTTACGGCGGCTCTGGAAGGTCGCGCCAGCCGCCGCCAGCACGGCGGCGACCGCCCGGCGCGTGGTGGTCTTGCCGACGCTGCCGGTGACGCCGATGACCAGCGGGGCCACGCGGGCCAGGCGGGCGGCGGCCCAGCGACGCAGCACCGCCTGCGGATCGTCGGCGAGCAGCACCGTGGCGCCCGCTGCATCGGCGGGGGGCCAGCGACAGAGGACGCCGGTGGCGCCGGCGGCGAGGGCGGCGGGGATGTAGTCGTGCCCATCGGCGCGTGGCGTTCGCAGCGCGATAAAGCAAGCGCCAGGCGTGACCAGCCGCGAGTCGTAGCTCCAGTCGGCGAAGGCCGTGGCGCCGCTTGGGCCGACGGGCTGTGCGCCAGCCGCGATCAGATCGTCGAGGATGAGCATAAAGTGCTACCGCAGAGCAACGCGGTGGCGCATCCAGACCTGTCAGGTCTTTGCACGTCGCCCGCGTAAGGCTGAACCCCGACGCCATTATAAGGGGCTGGTACACATCGGCGGAAATGCACGGCAGGTTTTTTACCACGAAGCGCACGAAGGTCACGAAGGCCGAACCGCTTGCTGATTGAGGCCGCGCAGGCGGCCTTCGTCACCCGTAGCCCGTGGCTTCAGCCACCGGGCGTGGGGCCGCAAGCACGACTTTGCATCAGCCTGCCTGCGCTCGCCGGGGGGCTGAAGCCCCCGGCTCTTGGTTGACGAAGCCTGCCTTCGCAGGCTGATTGAGGCCGCGCAGGCGGACTTCATCCCGCGTAGCCCGTGGCTTCTGCCACCGTGCGGGGGCGAAACAACCGCTGTAGGATTGCTCGGCCTGAAACCTGAAACCCGACCCCTGACACCTAGCACCTGAAAAACGTACAGGCTGGCTTGTACAATTGTTCCGTAGCCGTGCCGACCGGCTGCGCTGTATACTAACCAGAACCGCAAACAGGTTGCACTGTAGCCCTGGCTGCGCCATCGACGGCGTGCGCCGGGTCTTTTTCTGTTTGTTTGGAGCGTGCTGATGATGACTCGCATTCTGATCGCTGACGATGAGCCGCTGATTCGCATGAACCTGCGCGAGACCCTCCAAGAGCAGGGCTACCTGGTGGTCGGCGATGTCGGCGACGGCGAGAGCGCCGTGAACCTGACTCGCCAACTGCGCCCCGACCTCGTCATCCTCGATGTCAAGATGCCGCACGTTGACGGCATTACGGCGGCGAAGCAGATCAGCGGCGAGGCGCTGGCCCCCGTGCTGCTGCTCACCGCCTACAGTTCACGCGACCTTGTCGATCAGGCCCGCGACTCTGGTGTGCTGGGCTACCTGCTCAAGCCGGTGCGCGACAGTGAGCTGATGCCGCTGATTGAGGTGACGCTCGCTCGCTGGGGCGAGCAGGCGAACCGGCGCAAGGAGTTGGGCCAACTGAAGGAGCGTATCGAGACGCGCAAGCTGATCGAGCGGGCGAAAGGCCACCTGATGGATCAGCAGAGTATGAGCGAGTCTGACGCCTTCCGCAGAATTCAGCAACTGGCGATGAATAATCGCAAGACGATGCGCGAGGTGGCGCAGGCCATTCTGCTGGCCCAGCAACTGACGGCCTAAGCCAAGCTTTCAGGTGCCGGGTTTCAGGTTTCAGGCTGAGCGCAGCGGCAAGCAACGCAAGAACCGCAACGGTAAAGCTGCTACGAACCTGGTCTAAGGGCGGCAGCAGGCGCTAGATGGCGCGCTCCGCAGGTGTGCTATGCTCTGCCAGAGAGCCGAGCGACCGACAAGGAGCCTTGCGATGGGATCGATCCCCGCCGCCGCCTGCGCCGCCCGTCACGCCGTTATTTTGGCCGCCGGTGAGTCGAAGCGCACCCGCCCGTTGACCTTGCATCGCCCGAAGCCGCTGATTCCGCTTGTGGATCGGCCCTTGCTGGCGCATATCCTCGATGAGTTGGTCGGTCTGGTCGAGCGCGTCACTCTGGTGGTTGGCTATCGCGCCGCCATGCTTGAGGCGACCTTCGGCGCGGCCTATCGCGGCATCAGCCTGCGCTATGTTGAGCAGACGGTGGTCAACGGCACCGCTGGCGCTCTGCTGGCCGCCGGTGTGATTGACGAGCCGTTCCTCTTGCTGTATGGCGACAACTTGATTGCCCGCGAGGATGTGCTGGGCGTTGGGCGCACGCGCTACGGCGTCGCCGGTCTGCGCGTTGAAGATGCCCGCACGTTCGGCATCCTGGAACTGGCGGGCGACACGGTGCGCGGCATCATCGAAAAGCCCGCCCACCCGCCCGCCGATGCGCTCGCCAACCCTGGCATCTACCAGTTCGACGCGGCGGTCTTCCCGCTGCTGGCGCAGATTACGCCTTCGCCCCGTGGCGAGCTTGAGCTAACCGACCTGATTGGCGCCCTCGCCGCTCGCGACACGGTGCGGCCCCATGTTTGCACGGGCCATTGGGTGCCGGTGGGGACACCGTGGGAGGCGCTGGGCGCGGCGCAGTTTCTGCTGGCGCGTCAGGGCGGCGCACAGATCTCCATTCACCCCGAGGCTGTTGTCCACCCCGAGGCGCGCATTGTCGGCCCGACCGCGCTGGGGGCTGGCTGTCGCGTGGGCGCGGGCGCGGTCGTCGCGGGGTCAGTGCTGGCGGCGGGCGCGGTCGTCGGTGAAGGGGCGCACGTCAGCGCCAGTTGGCTCGACGACGGGGCGCGGGTCGGTGCCGGGGCCGTGCTGGCGGCGCA
>CAIWXH010000427.1 GCA_903916565.1 uncultured Oscillochloris sp.
GAGCCGAGAGCCGAGAGCCGAGAGCCGAGAGCCGAGAGCCGAGAGCCGAGAGCCGAGAGCCGAGAGCCGAGAGCCGAGAGCCGAGAGCCGAGAGCCGAGAGCCGAGAGCCGAGAGCCGGTGGCCGGTGGCCGGTGGCCGATACTTCGCCGCAGTTGGCCGATGTTCATCGCGGCGTTGTGCGCCCCGCGCATGGTGCCTAGCAAGAAATCACGATCCTATGCGAACCATCCAGCGCTGCCTGCTGCTGCTGCTGACCATGACGCTGGCTGGCTGCCAGATCGAGGGCGGTGCGCTCCGTCCAACTTCGCTCGCCCCGACGCCAACGGCGGCCCCCGCCGCGACGACCGCCACGACGCCTGTTGCCGTGGCCTCACCCGAGGCAACGCCTGCCGTCGTGGCGAGTCCCCTGCCCGCCGCTGAGACGACGCCGATTGAGCCGCTGGGCCTCGGCAAGGGTGGCCTGAGCATCGGGCTGTTGAGCGACCCCGGCGACCTGCTGCCCTACTACAGCGATAGCGCCGACGAGCGCGCGTCCGCCCCGATCAGCCAGTTGATCTTCCCCGCGCCGCTGCTGGCGGTTGGCTACAGCTATACGACCACCGGCGTGCTTGAGCGGGTGCCCACGGTCGAGAACGGCGACGTAAGCGTTGGCATGGTCGCGCCTGACCAGACGGGCGACATCACCGCCACGGCCACGAACGCGCTCACCCAGGTGCAGCAGATCAGCGTCACCTTCCACTGGAACCCGAACCTCGCTTGGTCGGACGGCACCCCGGTCACCGCCGCCGACTCGGTCTTCGCCTACGAGTTGGCCCAGCGGGTCAACTTGGGCCAAGCGACCCAGAGCAAGCTCGACCTGCTGGCGCGCTACGAGCAGGTGGATGCCCACACCACCAGGGCGGTGCTCAAGCCCGACTTCACCGATCCGTCCTATCTCACGACCTACTTCACCCCGCTGCCGCGCCATGTGCTTGCGGGTCGTGATCCGGCCAAACTGCGGAGCAGCGCGTTTGCCCTGCTGCCGGTGGGCTATGGGCCGTATATGGTCGAACGGCGCGACCAGGGAAGCTTGCGCCTCGTGCGGAATCCGTACTACAAGGGGCCAGCGGGCCAGATGGAGACGGTGAGCTTCGTCTTTCGCGACAACCTCGACCTGTTGCGTAGCTCGGTCGAAGGCGGGAGCCTTGATGTGGTCGCGGTAGACCAGCCGCCGCCCCCGGCGCTGGGGGCGATACGGACGGCGGCGAACGCTGGCACGCTGCGGGTAAGCGCTGTGCCCAGTCAAATCTGGGAGCACCTTGACTTCAACCTCGATGTGGTCGTGCTTCAAGACCTCAAAGTGCGCCGGGCGATTGCTCAGGCGATCAACCGCGAGGCCATGGTCGCCGATCTGTTAGGCGGCTACGGCGCGGTTCTCGATAGCTGGATCGTGGCGGGGCAGTGGGCCGCCGCCCCGCCTGACCAACTGACGCGCTACCCATACAGTCCCGACGAGGCGCGGCGCCTGCTTGACGAGACTGGCCTCGTTGACCGCAACGGCGACGGTCTGCGCGAGACGGGCGGGCAGCCGTTGACGCTGAGCTTGGTGACCACCCAAGGTTCGTCGCTGCGACTGGCGGCAGCCCAACGCATCCGCGACGACCTAATGGCAGTCGGGATCGGCCTCTCGCTGCAAGAGGTGCCAACGGCGGGCCTCTACAGCCCCGAGGGGCCGCTCTTTCGTCGCACCTTCCAACTGGCGCTCTTTGCCTGGATCGCCGGTTCCGACCCGCGTGGCTGGGAGCGCTGGAGCTGTGCCGGGGTGCCCAACGCGAGCAACGGCTGGACGGGCAACAACTTCCCTGGCTGGTGCTTCTATGAAGCCGACAAGGCCATCCGCGTCGCCACCACTTCGCTGAGCCGCGAGGAGCGGGCGGCGGCCTACTTGCGTCAGCAGCAACTCTTCACCCAGGAGATCCCGGTGTTGCCGCTCTTCCAGCGCGTAGACCTCGTATTGGCGAACCCATCCCTTACCGGCGTGGGTGCCGACCCAACGGCACCGTTCACCTGGAACATCGCCACTTGGTCGCGTCGGTAAGCCATTATACCATGTAGCTGCTTGGGTTTTGCGATCCGCTTGCGTGGTTGCAACGTCGCTCGCCGGGTGGCTGAAGCCCCCGGCTAGATCTTGCGAAGCCTGCCGTTGCAGGCTCATCAGCCCGCTTTAGCGGGCTTCGCAGATACAAGCCCGTGGCTTCAGCCACCGGGCGAGAGGCCGCAGCACGACGGTGCAACCGCCATGGCGTGGTTGACGCGGCATGGCGGTGTCATTATACTGAAGAAAGCTTTGTTGAAAGGATTACGCGATGGACCGTTTAGTCGGCGAAATTATGCACCACGGCGTGCTTACGTGTAGCCGCGAGACCCCGATCCAGGATGTTGCCCGTATGATGTCTGAGCATAATGTCAGCGCCCTCGTGGTCGTGAACGACGCGGGCCATTTGATCGGGCTGCTCTCGCGCACCGATCTGGTGAATGCGCGGCTGTACGAGCAGTACTGGAAGCATTGGCGCGGCTTGACCGCTGGGCATGTCATGGTCACCGATGTGGTCTCGGTGCAAAAAGATGCCAGCTTGCAGGAGGCCAGCAAGCTGATGATGGAGCGCCATATTCGGCGTATGGTGGTGGTCGAGGCGGCGGGCGAGGGCCAGAAGCCGATTGGGATCTTCTCGCTCACCGACATTGTCCGCGATATTGCCCGTGATGAGGACTAGGTGTTAGGTGTTAGGTGTCAGGTGTTAGTATCTGAAAGGCATAGCGCCAACGGTGTCGGGCGCAACCCTCTAGACCTGTCAGATATTACGTTGCGGCGGTAGTTGGGCCAAATACCTTGGCCGGGTCGTAGGGGGTCTTGTGTTTCAGCACACCATAAATGACATGCACGAGTTTCCGCATCACCGCGCCAATAATCACCTTCTTGGGCTTGCCTTTGGCGGCCAGGCGTGCCGCAAACGCTTTGAACGCCGGACAGGAGCGTATCGCGGTGATCGCCGGCCAATAGAGCGCGGCACGGAGGCTGGCATTCCCGACTTTGGACATGCGGGGACGCCGACGCACTGAGGTGCCCGATTCGAAGTGACTGGGCGTCACACCCACATCCGCCGCTGCGGCCTTCGCCGATTCATACTGTTCCATCGCGGCAACCTCGGCCAACACCTTGGTTGCCGTGACCATCCCAATCCCCACGATGGCGGTCAACAACTGGACATTCGCGCGCATCTCTGCGTGGGCCGCCTGATGGTCCTGGATCTGGCGATCAACGGCGGCCACTTGAGTCTCGACGGCATCCAGCACCCGTTGGAGCGAGGCGCGAACGAGCGCATCGGTGGTGTCGCGCAACCGATTCTGCTGCTGTAGGCGCGTCTGGAGCAGATCCTCCCGATGGCGCACCAGCGCGCGGAGCCGGTGCTGGGCCTCGCTCGGTGGCATCCATGCGCGTGGGTGCTGCTGGGCACAGAAGGTCGCAATCGTCGCGCTATCCTGCTTGTCGGTCTTGTTGCGGAGCAACTGGCTTTGCGCGAAGCCCTTGATCCGGGCGGGATTGACCACGCTGACGGTATACCCCTGGGCATGCAGGAAGGTGGCCGGGGCTTCC
>CAIWXH010000428.1 GCA_903916565.1 uncultured Oscillochloris sp.
AAGCAGCCCCGCGACCGCTAGGTTGGCGACCGTGCCGCCGCCCCGTTCGCGCCCCGAGAGCGCCCCGACCGGACGCGGCCCGGCGAGCGCTTGCGCCATAATCGGCATCGCGGCCATGCCGAACCATACGACGTGCCGCACCCCCCCGAAGGCCAGCCAGGCCAGCCCACAGACAAGCAGCACATCGGTGATGCTCGGGTGCCGACGGGCAAACGCAAAGGCGGCGATTAGCGCCAGCACGCTAAGGTAGAAGGCCGCCCCCGCCAGATTGTGCGGTGTCGGCGACTGCCACTCGCTCACCAACTGTTGGATCGACGTATCGCCAAAAATGGTTGTGATGTACGCCATAATCCCTGGCCCACGGGGATTCACCAGCATCGCCACAGCCATACCAAGAACCGCTAGGTAGAGCGGGCGCAGTTGATCCCAGTAGAGCGCCCCAGGCTGGCGCAATTGCCGCCGCAGCGTCTCGCCCACAGCGAACGCCCCGGCCACGAGCAGGCCCAGCACAAAGGCCCCGTGGGCATTCACCCAGAAGATCATAATCAGGGGCAGTGCGCTCAACCAGCGCGGCGCGAGCCGCCCCCGCACATAACGTCCAAGCAGCACCAGGATGAGCATGAAGGGCAGCCACGACCAGTTCTGGGTGCGCGCCGCAAAGTTGTTGATCGTCATCGCAGCCGCAGGCAGCACGGCAAGGGCCGCCAAACGCCACGAGCCGCTACGCTCACGCGCTTCCCACGCGACCAGCGCGTAGGCCGTCGCCCCAAGCAGGTTGCGGGCGAAGATCGCCAACTGGAAGCCGCCAAGCTGATAGATCTGAAAGAACAGCCACTCGCCAAGCCAGCTTTGGTAGACGTATGGTGTGTCAGCGGGCACAGCCCAGGCGAAGCGATTGGTCGTGGGAATGCCGCCCGTGGTGATCAGCTCGCCGACCTTTAGGTGCCACCAGAAATCGTGGGGCGTCGTCGGCACCAAGCTAATGAAGGCGGCAACTAGGCTCAGGGCAAAGCCGACCCACAGATGTTCAAGGCGCAGCACCGGCAAGGTTCGGGCGGGCACGTTGGGTGCGGGAGGCTCTGTCACGCGGCTATCCTGCTCTTTGCAGTCATCAAAACCAAGCGCCTACACTTGCGAATGGCCCCTGGTTCACATCCTGGCTATAATAACATCACTCCATAACGGATCACCGCCCTGCGCTCAGCGCGGCGCTCATCTGGCAGCACGAGAGAGGTGGCACCACCATGATTGAAACCCCCGGCGCACCCCAGGCGGTAACCCAGCCTCGCCTGAGCGTTACCGACTGCACCGTCGTGGTGCCGACCTACAACGAGGCCGAAAATATCGGCCAGTTGCTGCCCCACATCCTCGCCAACCCCCGCTTCAGCGTGCTGGTTGTCGATGATGGTTCGCCCGATGGCACCGGCGATCTGGTTGATGCGATGGCCGCCACCGAACCTCGCGTGGCCCTGCACCGGCGTTCTGCAAAACTCGGCCTTGGCAGTGCCTACATCGCTGGCTTTCGCAAGGCCCTTGCCGCTGGTGCCCAGTTCATCTTCGAGATGGATGCGGATTTCTCACACGACCCGCGCTACCTGAGCGACTTGCTGCGCGCCGTTGAAGCTGGGGCCGATTTGGCGCTCGGCTCGCGCTACGTGCCAGGTGGCGGCACGACCGACTGGGGCCTCATGCGGCAGTTCATCAGCCGTGGGGGCAACCTCTACGCCGGGATCATCCTCGGGCTACCCGTGGCCGACGCAACAGGGGGCTTCCGCTGCTACCGACGCCAGGTGCTGGAGACCATTGATCTTGCGCGGGTTCGCTCAAATGGATACGCTTTCCAGATCGAGTTGGTCTACCGCACCCTGCGCGCAGGCTTTACCTTGAAAGAGGTGCCGATTATCTTCCCTGACCGCCGGGTCGGGCAATCGAAAATGTCACGTCGGATCGTGGCCGAGGCGCTCATCAACGTCTGGAAGCTTCGGCTCGGGTTGATCTAGAATGACATCAGACAAGGTTCGAGGATGCTTTACCGTTTGGGCGCGCACAGCGCTTGCTGATGCGCTCGGCCTGAAACCTGAAACCTAGCACCTGAAACCTTGTCTTAGCGCGACAGCACAAATCAGATCAGATCGCTATAATGGCCCAACCGCCGCAGTTCCAGCGAAGGAGTCGCTCGTGGCCGCAGAGGAAGTCCAGCAGAAGCTCGAAGAGGCCCTGACCACCTACCGCGAAGAGCAGGAGCGCAGCAAGCGTGAGGTGCAGGAGGTCGAGGTCTTGGTGCGCCAAAGCACCCTTGAGGTCGAAAAGCTCTCGCAGCGCGAGCTGTCGGTTTCCAACCGTGTTCGTGACCTCGAAGTCAACATTGATAAGTACAGCAAAGACGAGGTTAAGAATTTCTATACCACGGCCCAGGAGGTGCAAATGCGCCTCCAGATTATGCGCGGTCAGCTCGAGCAAATCCAGGGCCGCCGCGACGCCCTGAAGGCCCGCCAACACCAACTCTCAGCAATCGTCGCGTTGCTCGACGAGATCACCGAGGGGCTGAAGGGCAGCGCGGGGAAAGTCCAGGCCAGCACAAACAACGGTCTGAACACCGAGACCATGGTAGCCAACATCATTCAGTCGCAAGAGAGCGAGCGCCTGCGGATTTCGCTCCAGATGCACGATGGCCCTGCCCAGTCGATGAGCAACCTGGTGCTACGGGCCGAGATTTGTCAACGCCTGATCGACCACGATCTTGACCAGGCCCGCTCTGAGTTGAACAGTCTAAAGGCGGCGATCAACACCACCCTCCAGGACACGCGCAAACTCATCTTTGACCTGCGCCCGATGACGCTCGATGACCTTGGTCTCGTGCCAACGCTGCGCCGTTATGCTACCCAGTTTGGCGAGAAGAGCGGGGTCGAGGTCAACCTGATGATCCAGAACATGGAGCAGCGCCTGCCCAGCCACTATGAGGTGACGCTATTCCGCTTCATCCAGGAGGCGCTGAACAACGTTGTCAAGCACGCCGAGGCCAATCAGGTGCGCGTGCTGCTTGATGGATCGGGCCACACCTTGCAGATCATGATCGAAGACAACGGCACCGGCTTCCATGTGAGTGAGACCCTAGCGCACGCGAGTACGCGCCGCAACATGGGCCTAGCAAACATGCGCCAGCAAATCGAGGTGCTGCTACGCGGCGAGTTCGGGATCGAGAGCGCGATTGGGCGCGGCACCCGCGTGGCTGCCACGATCCCACTTCCGTAACCAGGATGGGTGGCACCGGGGTAGCTCTACTACCCCGGTCTTTTTATACCAGTAATAGCTTTACATAAGGGTATTAACTACGCGATATAGTATATCCCACGAGCCACGTCACCTCATGCGGTCATGAAACACACTAGCCCTAGTACCATTAGCAGTTCAGGACTATCAGACTATTGAATGTGTTTCATCAGAATCGTATACTGCGAGGTGTAGGGCACACGCCTACAGTACCAAGTCCAAATCAGAGGGGAGGTAAAACAGATGCTTCGTAGCTTTTTCGCCAAGGAAGAGGGTCAGGGTCTCGTCGAGTACGCACTTATTCTCGTACTCATTGCTATTGTTGTTATTGGTATTATGCGGGTTCTCGGCGGGCAGGTTTCGACGACCTTCAGTAACATCACCAGCGGCCTGGGCACTAAGTAGGCTGCATCCGATGTCCTGGACGGTGCGTTATCGTTCTCGCAATCAATGAACTTAGGAGATACTCCAATGCTTCGCAGCTTTTTCGCTAAGGAAGAGGGTCAGGGCCTCGTCGAGTACGCGCTTATTCTCGTACTCATCGCTATTGTTGTTATCGGTATCATGCGGGTTCTCGGCGGGCAGGTTTCGACGACCTTCAGTAACATCACCAGCGGCCTGGGCACTAAGTAGACCTTAGCCTCCTCGTCGGTTCGTCTGGCGCGCCCCCCGGTTTACCGGGGGGCGCGTCGCGTTTCCGGGTACAATACGCCTGGGACGCCTGCATGACCGGCAAGGAGCTTTCGTGACCGCACCTGACGTTTCGCGCAAATGGTGGGCGCTGGCCTCGGTAGGCAGCGGCGTGCTGCTCTCGACCATTGATGGGTCAATCGTCAATATCTCGCTCGGTACGCTTGTTCTGGCCTTCAACAGCAACCTCAACGTGGTCGAGTGGGTGGTGCTGGCCTATCTGCTCACGATTACCTGCCTGCTATTGCTGATGGGGCGGCTGGGCGATATGTTCGGTAAGCGCCGGGTGTACACGGCGGGCTTTGTGATCTTCACCGTGGCCTCGGCGCTGTGCGGGTTTGCGCCCACCGTGGGTATCCTGATCGGCTTTCGTGTGCTTCAGGCGGTTGGTGCCGCAATGATCCAGGCGGTCGGCCCGGCGCTGCTTGTTACGGCCTTCCCGCCCCGCGAACGGGGCACCGCCCTTGGCGCGATTGGCTCGTTTGTTGCTGTGGGCATCTTGGTCGGGCCAGCCCTGGGGGGGCTGTTGCTCAACACAGTGGGCTGGCAGGCGATCTTCTATGTGAATATCCCCGTCGGCATCGTCGGCATTTGGCTAACTCTGCGGAGCATCGTGGCTGACCAGCCCGCTGCGGGCCGCCAGACGTTCGATGTGGTGGGCGCACTGCTCCTGATGGCCTCGCT
>CAIWXH010000429.1 GCA_903916565.1 uncultured Oscillochloris sp.
CACCACCGCTTTCAGCTCGCCGACAATCTCGCTGTCGGGAACCTCACGCGGTTCGTGGGCGACACGGGCCAACTCAAGGCCGCGCACCGTCTCGACAATGACGTGATCGCCGGTTTCAAGCGCAAGCTCGTGGGGATCGAAGAGGTAGATCTTACCGCTATCTTTGAAGCGAATTCCGACGACTGTGGGCATAGCGCCTAGCTACCTGTCACTTGGGGCCGACCACCTTGTAGGCCCGCACCCGCTGCTGCTTGCCTTTAAGCTGAAGCTCGCCCATCTCTTGCAGCGTAAAGCTGTCACCAATGAAGCTGGCCGTATCCTGGCCGATGAACACGCTGCCGGGTTCGGCGGCGCCTTCAAGGCGCGAGGCCGTGTTTACCGTGTCACCGATGGCGGTGTATTCCAGGCGATGGCGGGTGCCGAAGAAGCCGGTGTAGGCGGTGCCGGTGTTCACCCCAATGCGGATCATAAACGCCTTGCTCGGCTCCCACTTGCTGACGAGGCGCTGCTGGGCAATCTGCATTTCAAGGGCGGCAGCGACGGCTCTGAAGGCGTGTTGGTCATCAATTGGCTCGTCGGGCAGACGCGGGGCACCAAACACTGCCATGATACCATCGCCAATATATTTGTCCAGCGTACCGTTGTGGCGGAAGATCACATCGGTCATCTCGTGCAGGTACTCGTTAAGCAGATCCTGCACCTCACGCGCCGAGAGGCGCTCGGAGAGCGAGGTGAAGCCTTTGACATCGGCGAAAAGCACCGAGACCGTCTGCTCCTGGGCCTCCCAGAGCGTGCCGTGTTCGGCGACATAGCGCGCCAGCGCCTGGGCGACATTGGGCGAGAGGAAGCGCTCAAGGTTCTGGCGCAACTGGCCCTGCTGGCGCAGCTCTTCGGTCAGGCGCGAGCGCTCGATGGAGACGGCGGCGAAGCTGGCGATGGCGGCGATGAGGTCGCGGTCACGCTCGCTGAACTTTTCGCGGCCCGGCGAGTCGAGCAGAATGACGCCGATGGCGCTGCCCTGCAGCAGCAGGGGCACGCAGATCGCCGAGCGGATGTTGGCGCTGATGATGCTGTCGGCACCGGCAAAGTCGAGGCGGGCGTCGCGGGTCAGCACCGCCTCGCCGCCATCAAGCGCCTTCCGCACGATGCTGCCCGAGATCGCCACGTCGCCGGTGCCGGGGGGCAGCACGACGCGGGGCACCAGTTCATCACCTTTACGCAGCAGCAAGAAGCCGCGCTGGGCCGGCACGACGCGCATCACCTCTTCCATCAGCAACTCAAGCAATTCGCGAAAGTCGAGCACCTGATTGATTCGCATCCCAATCGTGTAGAACTGCTGAAGATCGACTGGCTCAAGGTGCAGCTCGTGGGCCTTAATCGCACGCCCGTCAGAGGCCAGGGGGAAATAGCGATTATCGTCGAGGACGACGCTCTGGGCGGCCCGATCCTCAAACTGAAGCTCGAAGGGGCCGACGCCAATCACATTCCCGTCACTCAGTTGCTCTTCGTTGACGCGGAGGCGGTTGACGGTGACGCC
>CAIWXH010000430.1 GCA_903916565.1 uncultured Oscillochloris sp.
CCGCCGGGCGGCTTGACCAGGCCGCCGATGCGGCAGAGATGGCCTTGCGCCTCGACCCCACAAGCCGTGAGGCGAAAGATCTGATCGTGGCGATCCGTGATGGCATGGCCCGCGCCGCCGGTCTCCAGGGTGCGGCTGCGGCGAACCCCGACCCCACGACCGTCAGTACTGAACCACGGGTGGCGCGTCGTGGCATGACCGGCGTGCTCCGCTCGCAGCAGTTCGCGCTTGAGAAGCTGGTCGAGCAGGCCCAGAAGGCCCAGGAGGGTGGCGATGTCGAGGCTGCCGCGCAGCTCTACGAGCAGGCGATTGAGGCTGGCCTTGAGCGCGCCGACGTTCTGTATTCGCTTGGTCTGATTTATCAGGATCGCGGTGACCACCGTGCGGCCTCGGGCGTGCTGACCCGTGCCGCCGCCGACCCCGAGTATGCGCTCTCGGCCCACTTCGCCCTTGGCCAGAGCTACAAGGAACTCGGCCAACTGCCGCAGGCCGCGCAGGAGTTTGAGCAGACCATCCACCTCGTCGATCTTGAGTCCATCGGCAAGAGCGAGGCCGATGACCTGATCCAGATGTTCGAGAATGCGGCCACGATCTACGAGCAAATCGGCGACATTGCCCGCGCCGCCGCACTCTACGGCACCCTGGCGACCTTCCTGGAGAGTAAGCGCTGGGGCCGTGAGCGCGCCATCGAGTTCAAAGGGCGCTCGAAGGAGCTGTCGGATCGCAATATGTTCGCCAAGCTGCGGACGATGGGCACCGGCGCCCTGCTGGCGCCCGAGCCTGAGTCGCAGCCGTTGGATGATGGGCAGCCCGTCTCGGAGGTGTGGGGCAAGATCCGCCCGATCACCGATTTCCTACGCGGCAATAAGATTCCGACCACAGGCAACCTCGGCGGCTGGCCGCAGCCGGACGCGATCCCCGAGCCGAAGATTCTGCTGGAAAGCATCATGCCCGCTGATGCCAAGGGCTTTGCCCCCGCGACGCCCCTTGCGATCACCGGCCTCAGCGAGGAGGTGGCGAGCTGGGTTGCGCTGAGCGGCAAGTACCTTGACCAGGGTCTGGTTGAGGCCGCCCTTGACGCCTGTCACGAGACGATCCGGCTGAATGTGGAGTACCTGCCCATCCATCTGCGGATGGGCGAGGTGTATGAGCGCCAGGGTCGCCCCGAGGAGGCGCTGACCAAGTACCAGTTGCTGATTGACACGCTGCGCGTGCGGGGCGAGCCTGAGCTGTCCATTGATACGTACTTTCGCCTGATCGAGCTTTCGCCCGACACCGTCAATGCCCGCTCGCGCTTGGCTGAAATCCTGCGCGGCGCCGGTCGCACCGACGAGGCCGTTGAGCAGTTGATGCAGGTGGCGAACACGTATTATCGGCTTGGGCAGGTCAATAAGGCGCTCGAAGAGTATCGCCGCCTGATCCAGTGGGCACCGAAGAACCGCGAGATTCACGCCCAGTACGGCATGGCCCTGCTGAAGCTCGAGCGCTACGAGGCCGCGCTGGGCGAGCTGCGCCGCGCCCTTGAGCTTGGTACCCCCGACGACCCGGTGATGATGGCGCGGCTCAACCTGACGCTGGCCCTGATGGGCGACCAACCCCCGGCGGTCTGGGATTCGCTGGCGACGGTGCTTGAGCTGCTGAAGACGCATCCGGGCAGCTTCGGTGCGGTGCAGACCGAGTACCGTAGCGCGCTGATGATCACGGACGCGGCGATTCTGCATTACATTCTGGCGATTCTTCAGCAGAGCATCGGCCAGCATACTTCGGCCTTGCTTGAGATCGAGCAGGCTGAAGCCTCGCTGGCCGACGAGGTCGCGAGCCTGCTGCCGCCAATCCTGCTGAACCAGGCCGCCGCCAATAGCTACATCGCCCTGGGCAACGCCGAGGGTGCGCTCACCCAGTTGCGGCACGGTCAGGCCGCTGCCAGCCGTGGCTCCATCGATCCGGGCGTGAAGCACGCCTTCGCCGTGCCGCTGAACAAGGGCGACTTTGTGCGCCGGATGGCCGAAGCTTACGCCGCCTCGGAGGATATTGCCGGGGCCGAGCAGGCGCTGCTTGAGGCGAAGCAACTGCTGCCCTACGACCGAGCGATCTACACCAAGCTGGCGGATGTCTACTTCCGCCAGGGGAAGCTGAGCGAGGCGCTGGCCCAGCTTGATGATCTGGCGAGCCACTACGAGGAGCGCCAGCAGCTCGACCGGGCCATCGAGATGTTCGAGTATGCGCTGAAGCTGGCCCCCAACCATATCCCGCTCAGCGGGCGGCTGGCCCGGATGCAACTCCGGCGCGGCTACCTCGACAAAGGGGTCAATGGCCTGGTGCGCGTCGCCGAGCTGCAGAAGAAGGCCGGCCAACTCAAAGATGCCGTCGCCTCGCTGCAAGAGGCCGCGCAGGTTCACTGGACGTTAAGCAATCACGAGAAGGCGCGGCAGATGTACGACCGCATCGTGCAGATTGCGCCGAACGATGTGGATGCCCGCCAGTGGCTGGCCCTGATGTACACGCTGATGCGGAAGCCCGCCGAGGCCATCGCCGAAAAGAAGCAGATTGCCCGCATCTTCGCCCAGCAGCGCGACTACGAGAACGCCATCGCCGAACTGCACCAAATTATCGGCCTCGACCAGAAGGATCTCGACGCCTACTATATGCTCGGCGATATGCTGATGCGCCGCGAAGAGTACAGCCAGGCGGCGCAACTCTACGCCCGGATGCTCAAGATGGAGGGCATCGAGAACACGCGGGTCGAGGCGCTGCTCAGTGCGGCGAACCGCATGCACCAGCAGCGCCAGGGCGTGCGCGGGTCACAAGGGTAAGACAAGGTTTGGGGGCTAGGACACAGTGGCGGAAAGACGCGGCAGGTTTTTGACCACGAAGCGCACGAAGTTCACGAAGGCCGAACCGCTTGCTGCTACGTTCCTGCGCCCGCCGGGGGGCTGAAGCCTCCGGCGCTTGGCGACGAAGCCGACGAAGGCCGGCTGGATGAGGCCGCGCAGGCGGCCTTCGCATCCCGTAGCCCGTGGCTTCAGCCACCGGGCGAGTGAGTTCGGCAGTTGATGTTGTTTAGCGTCCCGGCTCGTAACAACTGCGGCAGCGCGCCTCGTACAGATCGAGGCCACCGACGACCAGCGTGGGGGCGTCGGTCGGGGCGGGCCGCCCGTTAATCAGGCGTTGCGAGCGGGTGGCGTACGCGCCGCAGCGCACACAGATCGCGTAGAGCTTATCCACTTGCTCGGCGACGGCCATGAGCTGCATCATGCCAGGAAAGGGTGCCGCACGGTAGTCCTGGTCGAGGCCAGCCACAATGACCCGCATGCCCTGATCCGCAAGATGCTGGCAGCCAGCCAGAATCGCTTCGGCGGTATCTTCGAGGAAATGCAGCTCGTCAATGGCAATCACCTGGGCCGCGTCAGCTTGGGCGAGCACCTCGTTGATCGAACTGACCGGCACCGCCCCAAGGGTGGCGCCGGTGTGACTCGCTATGTGGCCGAAGCTGTAGCGCGTATCAAGGCGCGGCGTGAAGATGCGGCAGGGCTGGCGGGCGATCATCACCTGGCGCATGCGCCGGATTAGCTCCTCGGTCTTGCCACTGTACATGCACCCGCAGATCACCTCGATGCGGCCACCGGCACCTGGTCGCGTCATCGCTACCCTCGCTCCTCGTACTGCTTGCGATAGTACTCCAAGTACTCCCCCGACTTGATGGGCCGCCACCAGCTCTCGTTGTCCACAAACCAGCGCACCGTGCGCTCTAGCGCCGCGTCGAAGCTGTGCTGTGAGCGCCAGCCCAGGGCGCGCAGCTTCGCGCAATCGAGGGCGTAGCGCCGGTCGTGCCCGGCCCGGTCAACCACATGCTCGATCAGGCTGTGGGGCTTGCCCAGCAGGTCAAGGATCTTGTGGGCCATCTCGATGTTAGCCGTCTCGACCTCGGTGCCGACGTTGTAGACTTCGCCCAGGGCACCGTTGTGCAGCACCAGGTCAATCCCTTCACAATGATCAAGCACGTACTGATAATCGCGCATCTGCAAGCCGTCGCCGTAAATGGGCAGCGGGAGATTGTCAATGGCGTTGGTGGTGAAGAGCGGCACGGCCTTCTCGGGGTAGTGGAACGGGCCGATGTTGTTCGAGCCACGGGTGGTCGTCACGGGCAGCCCGTAGGTGATGAAGTAGGCATAGACCAGATGCTCGGCACCAGCTTTACTGGCCGAATAGGGGCTGCGTGGCTCCAGCGGGTCGCCCTCTTTCGAGCGCCCTGGCGCGGGAATGGCTCCGTAGACCTCGTCGGTGCTGATCTGGTGGAAGCGTGCCAGCTTTAGCTCGCGGGCCACCTCAAGCAGCACCCAGGTGCCGTTGATGTTGGTACTCACCACGGCGTCGGGCGTCATAATCGAGCGGTCCACATGAGTTTCGGCGGCGAAATTGATGATGGTGTCAATGTCGTAGCGCTGAACCGCCTCGCGCACGGCGGCCATGTCACAGATGTCGCCCTGAATAAAGTGGAAACGGGGATTGCTGCGGGCGCGCTCCAGATTCTCGATGCGGCCAGCGTAGGTCAGCTTATCGAAGACGACAAGCGTGTAGTCGGCGTAGCGCTCAAGCAGATAGTGGACGAAATTCGAGCCGATGAAGCCGGCACCGCCGGCGACAAGCAGGTTACGCATCGAGGTTTCCTTGTTTCAGGGGCTAGGGTTCAGGGTTCAGGGTTCAGGCCGAACGCATCAGCGCAAGCGTGGCTCGCTGGGTCATGTGGCGGTTGCACCGTCGCCCGCCGCGCCAGCCCTCACCCCCCAGCCCCCTCTCCCGTTCAGGGAGAGGGGGAGCCGAAGGCATCCTACTACGGAATCTCCCCTCTCCCCGTGAGGGAGAGGGGCCGGGGGTGAGGGGCACAAGGCGACGTTGCACCCGTCATGCGCTCGCTCACCCATTGAGGGTGGCGTTCTTCGCCCGCGACTGCTCGGCCAAGCGGGCTTTGTAGGCGACCATCTGGGCGAGCAGGTCGGGGTCGCTCGTGGCGAGGATCTGAATGGCGAGCAGGCCCGCGTTGCGCCCGCCGCCGATGGCGACGGTAGCCACCGGCACGCCAGCGGGCATTTGCACAATTGAGAGCAGCGAGTCGAGGCCGTTGAGCGCCTTGCTCTGCACCGGCACGCCAATGACCGGCAGGGGCGAGCAGGCGGCGATCATCCCTGGCAGATGGGCGGCACCGCCCGCCCCGGCGATAATCACCCGCAGGCCGCGCTCGTGGGCCGTGCGCCCGTACTCGATCATGTCGAGGGGCGTGCGGTGGGCCGAGACCACGCGGGCCTCGTAGGACACGCCAAACTCGACGCATACGTCAAGCGCGCCCTGGAGCGTCGGCAAGTCGCTGTCACTGCCCATAATGACGCCGATTAATGCGGCCATACCTCAACCTCAGATCTGGGCCAGCGTGCGGCCCGTTCAACCAGCGGCGGCGCGTGTGCTGGGCCTCAGCTTAGATGTGGACGAGATCCGCCGCACGGCGGGCGACGGCCTCAGCCTCGGCCAGCGTTGCGCCAAGGGCGGTGACGTGGCCCATCTTGCGCCCCAGCCGCGACTCGCGCTTGCCGTAGAGGTGCAGGTGGGCACTCGGCACGGCCAGGGCTTCGCGCAGGGCGTTGGGCGACACGGGGCCAGCGCAACGCCCCAGTAGGTTGAGCATGACGACGGCGGGTGCCCGCAGCGTGACCGGCCCCAGGGGCCAGCCGAGGACGGCGCGCAGGTGGTTCTCGAACTGCGAGGTGGCGCAGCCCTCAATCGTGTAGTGCCCCGAGTTATGCGGGCGGGGCGCTAGTTCATTGAAGCAGACGCGCCCGTCGGGCAACTCAAACAGTTCGACGCCAAACACACCAACCCCGCCCACCGCCTCGACAGCGCGAACGGCCAGCGCGGTGGCGGCGGCGGCTTCAGCCGCTGGCAGCGGCGCGGGGACGCGCACAAGCTGGCAGATATGCTGCTGCTGCACGGTCTCGACCACCGGGTAGGCGCAGCTCGCCCCATCGCGCCCGCGCACCACCATCACCGCCAGCTCGCGGGCGAAGGGCACCCAGGCTTCGACGAGCAGCGGGCTGCCGCCACGGGCGAGGCGCTGCCAGGCGTCGGCCACATCGGCAGGGGCGTGCAGAGTCGCGTTGCCGTAGCCATCGTAGCCGTTGCGGCGGGCCTTCAGCACCAGCGGCCAGCCCAGTTCGGCAGCGGCCACCAGCACCTCGGCGGGTGCGGCGACGCCACGGAAGGCGGGCACATCGAGTCCGGCGGCGGCGATGGCCGTCTTTTGGGTGAGCTTGTCTTGCACAAGCGCGATGGTGGCTGCGGTGGGGTAGACCGGCGTGCCCTGCGCCTCAAGGCGGGCAAGGATCGCGGCGTCAACAAACTCGTTCTCAAGGGTCACGAGGTCGCAGTGGGCGGCGAAGCGTGCCAAGGCCGCAGGGTCGTCCCACGCCCCCACCACCTCGCGCTGGGTAAGCCGACCGGCGGGGCTATCGGGCGCCCGCTCGAAGATCGCCGTCTCGATGCCCAAGGCAATCGCGGCCTGGGTGAGCATCTGGGCGAGCTGGCCGCCCCCAAAAATACCGATGCACGTCATAGTGGCGCTATAGTAGCCGCAGACGGTTTTTGGCGCAAACGGGGCGGCGGTTCACGCATGGCGTTTGCAACGTCGCTCGCCGGGGGGCTGAAGCCCCCGGCTCCTGGTTGCGAAGCCTGCCTTCGCAGGCTTATGCAGGCCGCGCAGGCTGCCTTCGCACCGCGTAGCCCGTGGCTTCAGTCACCGGGCGCGGGGCGGGCGATGTTGCCTCAGCCCTATCTGTTCACGCCCCTGTTCACGCCCGCGTCAACGTTGCGCTGGTACGCTAGGCGTAAGACAAGGTTCGTAGGGGCTGTACAGTTTCAGCACACGCAGGGCTTTCTGCTGCGCTCGGCCTAAAACCTGAAACCCGGCCCCTAAAACCTGGTCTAAAGCCAGAGCAACGAAAGCGAGCGAACTGATGGGAGCTTTTGTCATCGATACGCAGACGCTGGTTGGCCCGGTGCGGCTGACCGTGGCCGACCTGGGCCGGGCGCTCGGTTTCTATGCGGGTGTGCTGGGGCTGCGCGGCGCCCGCCAACCCGACGGCGGCTACACGCTCGCGGCGGGCGACTTGGTGCTGCTGACCCTGGACGAGCGTCCCGGCGCACGAGCGAAGCCGCCGCGCAGCACCGGTCTCTACCACGTCGCCATCCTGGTGCCTACCCGCGCTGACTTGGCGCGGGTGATCACCCGGCTCGCCGAGACGCGCTACCCGGTGAGCGG
>CAIWXH010000431.1 GCA_903916565.1 uncultured Oscillochloris sp.
CGGAAAGAGAATGCGTGCGGGCGGAAAGAGAGTGCGTGCGGGCGGAAGGAGATTGCGTGCGGGCGGAAAGAGAGTGCGTGCGGGCGGAAAGAGATTGCGTGCGGGCGGAAGGAGATTGCGTGCGGGCGGAAAGAGAGTGCGTGCGGGCGGAAGGAGATTGCGGGCGGGCGGAAGGAGATTGCGTGCGGAGCCTATGCTTCCCCTAGTCTACGCCCGTATGCGCGAGGTGTAGCCGCTAAGACAAGGCTTCAGGTTTCAGGCCGAGCGCATCAACAAACGCTGCAAGTACCAGAACTGTCAAGTCGCTACAAACCTTGTCTCAGGCATGGCTCAAACGAGCTTTACAGTTTGCGTGGTTCGTAGGAGCGGCTTCAGCCGCGTATAGACCATTGCAATGGGCTAAAGCCCAAACTACGAACTGTCACGCTGGAATGGCCGCTACGAACCTTGCCTAAAGGAACGGATCTTCGCGGGGCTTGGCGGGCGGCTTCGGATTGACGCGCTGGCGATACTTGTCCCACAGCTCTTGCTCGTGGGTAGTGGCGGCGCGCCGACCGACCGCCAGCGCGGCCTTGAGGCGTTCGCCAAGCGCGGCGCCGGTATGTTCGGCGCGGGTGACGAGGCCGAGGCGCACCTCTTCGCTAGTGCGCTGGTTGAGCATGTAGATCGCGGTGAGGCCAAGGGCGGTGCCGATGATGAAGCCCATGGCGAAGCGCCCGCCAGCCTGCTGGGCGCGGCGCTCGTTTTCACCCCGCAGCGCCTGGATGATCTGAAGGGCGGCCTGCCGCTCGTTCGCCAGAGCGTCAAGGGTGCTGGTGCGCTCGGCCCGGATCGCCTCGCTGAAGCGCAAGGCAGCCTCTGTGAGGGCGTCAGTCTCGACGGTCATAGCTCTAGCCTTGTCAAGCGAGGGGGCGGGGCGTGTCACCGCCCGCCCCTCGACTCGCCCTGGCGCGTCCTACGCGCGCGACTTCATTTCCTGAACGATCCGCTCGATCACGCTCTCAACGGGAAGGGGGCCAAGATCCTCACCGGAGCGCAGTCGGACGGCCACGGCGCCTGCCGCTTGCTCTTTGTTGCCGATTATAAGCATGTAGGGGATCTTCTGCAACTGAGCGCGGCGAATCTTGCCCTGCATGCGGTCGCGGCTGGTGTCGGTCTCGACCCGCACGCCGACGGCGGCTAGACGCGCCCGTACGTCGTGGGCGTATTCCAACTGCTTGTCGGTGATCGGGATGAGCATCGCCTGGACGGGCGCAAGCCAGGTCGGGAAGGCTCCGGCGAAGTGTTCGATCAGCACGCCCATGAAGCGCTCGGTGGTGCCGGTGACGGCGCGATGAATGACCACCGGCGTGTGCGGCTGATTGTCCTCGCCGACATACTCAAGCCCAAGCCGCCGGGGCTGAATGAAATCCACCTGGATCGTGCTGAGTTGCCACTCGCGCCCAAGCACGTCGCGGGCCATAAAGTCGGCCTTGGGGCCGTAGATCGCGGCCTCGCCCGGCGCCTCGCGGTACTGTACGCCGTAGTGATCGAGGGCGCTCCGCAGCGCGTTTTCGGCCAAATCCCACGCCTCGTCGTCGGCGATGTACTTGCCGCCGGTGCCGCGCAACGACAGGTCAACCCGGTAATCCGTGAACTTGTAGGTCTCCAGCACCTCGCGGATCAGGTTGAAGGCCAGCCCAAACTCCTGCTCGATCTGCTCGGGCAGACAGAAGATGTGGCAGTCGTCCTGCGTCAGGGCGCGCACGCGGGTGAGCCCGTGAAGCGCACCGCTGTCCTCGTAGCGGTAGAGCGTGGCGAACTCGGCGAAGCGCATGGGCAGGTCGCGGTACGAGTGGACGCCCATCTCTTTATAGAGCGTCATGTGGCTGGGGCAGTTCATCGGTTTCAGGCGAAAGACGAGATCCTCGCTCTCGACCATCGGCGGGAACATGCTCTCGCGGTAGGCGTCGTAGTGGCCCGACTTTTTGTAGAGGCTCTCCTTGACGACGTTGCCCGTCCAGACGTGCTGGTAGCCGTAGCGCGTCTGCACCTCGCGCACGTAATTTTCCATCTCGTGGCGCAAGATTTCGCCCTTGGGGGTGAAGAGCGGCAGGCCAGGGCCGATGTCGTCGGAGAAGAAGAAGAGGCCCAGTTCTTTACCAAGGCGGCGGTGGTCGCGGCGGCGGGCCTCCTCAAGCTGAAAGAGGTGCTGGTCAAGCTCGGCCTTGCTGTTCCATGCGGTGGCGTAGATGCGCTGGAGCTGCGGGTTCTTCTCGTCGCCGCGCCAGTACGCCCCGGCGATGCTGGTGAGCTTAAAGCCGTCCGGGGGAATTTCGCCCGTATGCGCGACGTGGGGGCCGCGACAGAGATCCTCGAAGGTATCCTGGCGGTAGGTCGAGATCACCGTGTCGCCCTTGGCCGTCTCGCCATACTCGTCAAGCCCCTTCGCCAGACCGGCGATCAGCTCAAGTTTGTAGGGCTGGTCGTGGAAGAGCGTGCGCGCCTCGTCGGCGCTAACCTCGCGCAAGACGAAGGGGTGATTCCCGGCGAGAATGGCGCGCATCCGGCCCTCGATGGTGACGAGGTCGTCAGGCGTCAGCGAGCGGGGCAGATCAAAGTCGTAGTAGAAGCCGTTCTCGATGGGCGGGCCGATGGCGACCTTGCCCTCGGGGAAGATCGTGAGGACGGCCTGGGCCATGACGTGGGCCAGCGAGTGACGGAGCCGGTAGTACGGATCGCTGTTGGGGTCGGTGGGCATGGGGGTTCTCCTTGAGATTTTAGATTGCCGATTGCAGATTTTAGATTGTAGATTTGCCGCACCAAGACGCGGCATGTGGGTGCGGTTCGTAGTAGCGGCTTTAGCCGCGTCAGGGGCGAATCGTGGGCTGAAGCCCCCACTACAAACGGTACACCTGAAACCTGAAACCTTGTCCTAGCGCATCACCAGCATAAGCTGGCCTGCTTCGATCTGAAGCGAGTCAATGCGGCGGCCCTGGGCGCCCAGTTCGGCGTTAAGGCGGTCGGCGAGCGCGCGGGCGAGCGTGTCGCCGGAGACGAGGAGGGCGAGCGGGCCATTGATGCGGGCGCTCGTCACGACGAGGCGACCGTCCTGGACGGTGAGGGCGACGGTGGCGGTGCTGCTGAGGCCGTAGGCGCCAATGTCGGCCACGGCGCTGCCGTCAGCAAAGCTGATGCTGGCCCGCTCAAGCGGTGCGATGGCGTTGGGTCGGGCGGCGATGAGCGCGTTGATCTGCCCTTCACTAATCGCAAGCTCGCCGCTGGGCAGGGCGGCGACGGCGCTGGGCAGCAGGGCGGCGGCCTGGGCCATGGCGGCGGCGGCGCTGGCTGGGACAAGGGACGACGGCACGCCGGTGGGCAGCGCGGCGGGCGGGGCCGCGCCCACCGGCATCAAGGTCGGCAGCGGGTTGATGGGGCCAGCAAGCTGGTCGGCAATGGCGCGGCTGAGCATGGGCTTGAGGGCGTAATTGTAGATTAGCACGAGGAGACAGACGCTGAAGAGCAGGGCACCAAGGCGGCGGCCGCAGCCGCCGCCCTCGCGGCGGCGGGATGGTCGTTCGGAAGGGGTGTGTTCCATAGTCCTCCAAAAGAAAAAACCCTCGCCCACAATGGGACGAAGGGTTGCTTCGTGGTTCCACCCACACTTTGATTTTGGATTGACGATTTTAGCTTTTGGAGTACTCAATCCAAAATCCGAAATCCGAAGTCCAAAATCCTCAGGGGCGCGGTAACGGGCGCCGGTCGTGGCCCCATACTTGCGGTGGCGCGTTGGGGGGGCAAGCTCGGAGGTGGTCTTCGCCTAGTCGCGCCAAGGGCCGCTCTCAGTCTGGGGCGGGCCATCCCTGTTGGCGGAGTGGCAGGCTACTCGTCCTCGTCGTAGCTGTGTGGGCAAGTTGTCGTGTGCTGGTCTGATCTTACACGGCGAGACGGTGTGCGTCAAGTCGGCATACGGCGCTCAACGTCGCTCGCCGGGAGGCTGATGCAGGCCGCGCAGGCGGCCTTCGTACCGCGTAGCCCGTGGCTTCAGCCACCGGGCGGGGGGGGGCGCGGCAGGATTTTGCAACCGCACTCCATGCGCTTGTGCTGCGCTTTACAAGCACTCAGAGGGATGTTAGAATAGCGCCCTATTACCTCGCCCTACTACATAAATAAGCTCAACGGCAACTACACATATAGATCAAGCGCCGCCACGTTGAAGCCGTAGTTGCCAGCATTCACCCCCGGCATTGGCCCAGAAGTGTTCAGTGTTCTTGGCCCGCCGCTGCAACGAAGGAGATTTAACATAACCTTCGCCAAATATACAATCGTGTACGAAGCGGTACAAACTGCACACCAAGGAGTCCATCGTGATCCGCGCCCACACGATCCGCCTGAACCCCACACCTGAGCAGGAAACCCTATTCCGACAGGCCGCAGGGACGGCGCGGTTCTGCTACAACTGGGGGTTGCGTGCCATCAAAGATGCGCTCGACCAGGGGGTGACGGTGCCCGTGGCCCGTGCGCTGCGCGACGAGTTCAAGCGTATCCGGGCGGCGGCATATCCGTGGACATTCCAGGTCGGCAAGTCGGCGATTGAGGGGGCGTTTGTCAACCTAGGGCAGGCCGTCACAACCTTTTTCGCGAGCCGTCGTGGGCGGCGGAAGGGGAAGCAGGTTGGCTTTCCTACGTTCAAGTCGCGGCGGCATGGGTACGGGTCGTTCTACGTCGCCAATGACCGACTCACGGTAGACGGACACACGCTCACGGTGTCAAAAGTTGGCACGCTGAACATGGCCGAGCCGTTGCGCTTTGCGGGGAAGATCCTCGGTGCGACGATTCGGTATCAGGCCGGGTGGTGGTGGATCAGCATCCAGGTGGAGGTTGCCCACACGCCGCCAACCCACACCGGCCCAGCCATTGGGGTGGATCTCGGTATCACAGCGCTGGCGGTCACGAGCGAAGGCGAGGTGATTGAAAACCAAAAGCACCTCAAGCGTGCGCTCTGCACGGTCAAGCGTTTGCAGCGGTCAGTTAGTCGCAAGGTGAAGGGCAGCGCGAACCGCCGGAAGGCCGTTCTGAAGCTGGCAAAAGCGCATTTCCGGGTCACTTGCCAGCGCAAGGACGTGCTGCACACGCTCACTACTGCCCTCGTGCGGCGGGCATCACTGGTGGGCATCGAAGACCTGAACGTCGCGGGGATGCTCAAGAACCACTGCCTTGCCCAAGCCATCAGCGATGTGTCGTTTGCGGAATTCCGGCGCCAACTGGCGTACAAGGCACCGACGTTCGGGAGTCGGGTCGTCGCCATCGGACGGTTCTTCGCCTCAAGCAAAACCTGTCATCACTGTGGGCATAGCAATCCGAACCTCACCCTCGCCATGCGGAAATGGACGTGCCCCGCATGCGGCACGGTGCTTGATCGTGACCTGAACGCCGCCCGGAATATTCGGGATGAAGCGCTCCGGCTCGCTGGTGCCTGAACCAGTCGTCTCGGTTGTGTGGCTCCGTCGAGACGTAAAACCCGCCTGTGGACTGGCGATAAGACCAAGCTCGGATGGCACGCTGGGATGAAGCAGGAATTTCTAGCGCGTACTTTCGGGTACGTAGAAAGTAGCAGTTGTACGATGCTGCAAGGACTTACCACGTTTGAGCAGGCTGCCGTCATGATGGTGCTGGGGATCTCGATCCTCGGTATTGCTTACGCCTTCTACCTGCGTAGCCAGATTTTGGCCCAGGACAAGGGCACGGCCAAGATGCAGGAGGTCTGGGGCTTCATCAAGGATGGAGCCAATGCGTACCTGAGCCGCCAGTTCCGCACCATCTCGATCATGATTGTGATCTTCACCTTTGTGCTCGCGGCCAGCGTGTTTGTCATCCCACCGACCGCCGAGGCGGTTCAGCGCTTTGGCACCAAAGATGCGGCGACGCTTTGGGTCTCGATTGGGCGGGCCGTTGCCTTCCTGATGGGTTCGCTCTTCTCGTACACCGTCGGCTTCGTCGGCATGAATGTCGCCGTCGAGGCGAACGTCCGGGTCGCGGCGGCGGCACGCAAGGGCTACAACCCCGCGATGCAGGTGGCCTACCGCTCCGGCTCGGTGACGGGCATGCTCACGGTGGGCCTGGGCCTGTTGGGCGGCACGCTGATCTTTATCGTCTTCGGCATCGCCGCGCCCGACGCGCTGCTCGGCTTCGGCTTCGGTGGCTCGATTATCGCGCTCTTTATGCGCGTGGGCGGCGGCATCTACACCAAGGCTGCCGATGTCGGCGCCGACCTCGTGGGCAAGGTCGAGGCGGGCATTCCTGAGGACGACCCGCGCAACGCCGCCGTGATCGCCGACCTCGTGGGCGATAATGTCGGCGACTGTGCCGGGATGGCCGCTGACGTATTCGAGAGCTTCGAGGTAACGCTGGTCTCGGCCTTGATCTTGGGCCTGGTGCTTGGTGACGCGGTGAAGGGCACCATCGGCGATGGCCTGTACGACCTGCGCTTCATCATCTTCCCGCTCATCCTGCGGGCGATTGGCGTGGTCGCCTCGGTGATCGGCAACAGCATCGTCACGACCGACGAGCGCCGCCGCAACGCGATGGCCGCGATGAACCGGGGCTTCTATCTGGCAGCCGCCGTCGGTGCGGTGGCCTGTCTTGGGGCCAGCTACTTCTACATGCGGAACGCCGACGGCTCGCCCGACTGGCGCCCCGTGCTCGCCACGCTCTCTGGCCTGGTGCTGGCGATTGCGCTTGATAAGCTCACCGAGTACTTCACCAGCACGCACTTTAGCCCGGTGAAAGAGACCAGCAAAGCCTCGCAGACCGGCGCCGCGACCAACATTCTCTCGGGCTTGGCCCTGGGGATGGAGTCGAGCGTCTGGGCCGCGCTGGTGATCGCCGGCTCGATCCTCAGCTCGGTGCTGATCTACTCCGGCTACTCTAGCGACCCCACGGTGAGCTTTACCGCCATTCTCTACGGCGTCTCACTGACCGGCATCGGGATGCTGCTGCTCACCGGCAACACGATTTCGATGGACAGCTTCGGCCCCATTTCGGACAACGCCAACGGCATCGGCGAGATGGCGGGCCTCGACAAGAACGCCCGCAATGTGATGGACGACCTGGACGCGGTCGGCAACACGACCAAGGCGGTCACCAAGGGCATCGCGATTGGCTCGGCGGTGATCGCGGCGGTGGCGCTCTTCGGCTCGTACCTGACGGATGTGGGCAAGGTGCAGGATCTGATGATCAAGGATGGAACGCTCCTCCTTGCGGATAAGCTCACCGGGATCAACGTCGCCTCGCCCGTCGTCTTCATCGGCCTGCTGATTGGCGGCGCGGTGCCCTTCCTCTTCTCGGCGCTGACCATCCGCGCCGTGTCGCGTGCGGCGGCCCAGATCGTGAATGAGGTACGCCGCCAGTTCCGCATCCCTGGCCTGATGGAGGGCAAGGTGCTGCCCGACTACGCCCGCGCCGTGATGATCTCGACCACCGCCGCGCAGAAGGAGTTGGTCAGTCTGGGCATTATCGCCGTGATGGTGCCGATCCTGGTCGGCTTCCTGCTGGGCGTCGAGGCGCTTGGTGGCTTCCTGGCCGGGATCATCCTGGTCGGCCAGTTGATGGCGGTCTTCCAGTCAAACGCCGGTGGGGCCTGGGACAATGCCAAGAAGTACATTGAAGAGGGCAACTTTGGCGGCAAGCACAGCGAGCCGCATAAGGCTGCGGTGGTTGGCGATACCGTCGGTGACCCGCTCAAGGACACTGCTGGCCCCGCGCTCAACCCGATGATTAAGGTGATTAACCTGGTGGCGCTGATCATCGCGCCCATTGTGGTGACGATCAAGCCCGGCGACCCGATCATGCTGATCTGTATGGCGCTCTGCACGGCGGCGCTGATCTGGGCAATCTTGAAGAGCAAGGGCGAGGGTCAGGCGCTCACCGACCCGACCACCGCGTCGGTCGCCGCTGACTAAGTCGGCCCACAAACCGCATTTTCGGCACAGGGGTGGGTTTTCATGGCGGGCCAAGCGCTCCATGAAAACCCGCCCTTTTGCGTTTTGCGTGCGGGTTTTATGGGGCGCAATCCTTCGCCCAAATGACATGCAGCCGGGAGGCTTAAAAGTTTCCGCTTCCCTTAGGGTCCACCGGCCCCAGCACAAGATTGTCGATCAGGCGCACCGTGCCAAGCCGCACCGCCAGCGAGAGCAGGGCACCATGATCCAGATCGACAAGCTCGCGCAGCGTCAGCGGATCGGCGACGCTCACATACTCAGGGCGAACCAGCGGCTCGCGGGCCAACACCTCGCGGATCGTCTGGCGCAGCGCCTCGCCGTCGCGCTCACCGGCGGCGTAGCGGGCTTGGGCTGCGAGCAGACCTCGGTAGAGCACCGGGGCCGCCGTGCGCTGGGCGGGGGTCAGATACGTGTTCCGACTGCTCATCGCCAGCCCGTCGGCCTCGCGCACCGTTGGCGCGACAACAATCGTGGTTGGCAGGTTCAAGTCACGCACCATCTGGCGCACCACAACCGTCTGCTGGGCGTCCTTCTGGCCGAAGTAGGCGCGGGTCGGCTGGACAATATTCAGCAGCTTACAGACCACCGTCGCCACCCCGCTGAAGTGGTCGGGGCGTGCGGCGCCCTCTAGCACCTGATCGGCAGACGGGATAAGTATGTATGTCCCGAAGCCCTCAGGGTACAGTTCGCCAACCGCCGGGGCGAAGACCAGATCGACGCCCGCGCCCTCAAGCAGGCGCAGATCGCGCTCCATGTCACGCGGGTAGCGCGCAAAATCCTCGTGCGGGCCAAACTGGGTCGGGTTGACAAAAATACTGACCGCCGTCGCCCCATGCGCCTGGCGCGCACGCTCGACCAGGCTTAGGTGGCCCGCGTGCAAATAGCCCATCGTCGGCACAAAGCCCAGCGGGCCAAAGGCGGCGCGGGCCTGACGAAAGGCGTCAATCGTTGCGATGACCTGCATAGTTCTAGGTTTCAGGTGTCGGGTTTCAGGTTTCAGGCCGAGCGCAGCAACAAGCCCTGCGCGTACCCAAACAGTAAAGCAACCACGAACCTTGTCTTTGCAAAAAAAGTATGAAGTGACGCTAAACACGAAGCGGTTCGGGCTTCGTGGGCTTCGTGGGCTTCGTGGTAAAAAACCTGCCGCGACTCAGTCGCGAGGCTGTGCCTGAACTTGATCGAGCGCCGCCTGAAGCGTGGCCTCGTCCATCGTCGCGCTCTGCTCGGCGGTGGGGAAGGTGCCGGCGCGCACCTCGGCGA
>CAIWXH010000432.1 GCA_903916565.1 uncultured Oscillochloris sp.
ACGATGCCGACGCCGACGCGCCGCCCGATGCGCCCGACATCGGCCTGCCCGTGGTGCGTCTGGAGGACATCGCCGACCTGGACAACCTGTGGGTGGTCGGCCCGAAGGGCAGTGGCAAGACCACGGTGCTGCGCCGCCTGCTGGAATTGCGCCGGGGTCAGCAGTGGGCGATTGACCCGCACGCCACGCCGGGGAAGTGGCCCGATTGCACCGTCGTCGGGGGCGGGCGCGATTTCGCCGCGATTGACCGCCAGATCAACACGTGTATCGGCTGGATGGACGGGCGCTACAAAAACATGGGCACCGGCAGAATCACCGAGGCCGAATGCAAGGCAGCTCGTCGCACGCTGGTGGGCGACGAGTGGCGGGCCATTCGCAAGAACCTGCCAGGGGCGAAAGACGCGCCCTCCGCCTCGACCCGCCTGCTCGACATCCTGAGCGAGGGGCGCAAGGCGGGCATCTGCGCCATGGCCGCGTCCCACCTCGACACCGCCGAGGGCATGGGCATCAGCGGCGAGAAAGACATGCTCAAGTGCTTCGACATGATCATCTACCTGGGCGCGATGGCGACCAAGTGCATACCCGCTGCGGCCCGTATGGCGCGGCCCGCCGTCGTCTACGACCCCGAGCATGACGTGTGGGCGCAGGTGCTCATCGCGCTGCCTCCAACGCCCGCCGGGGAGGCGTTGGAGGACGAGGAGGAGGAGGAGGAGGAGGAGGATGCGCCCGCGCAGGCCGCGCAGGCCGCCGCACCGCAGCGCCAGCGGCAGGCGGTGGCCGCCGCTGCACCGGCACGGCCCACCATCCGCCTGACGCCCCCCGCAGCCCCGCTGGAGGACATGCTCACCGGGCTGCTGTCGGGTATCGCCGCCCCACCGCCTGACCCTGCGCTGGCCTCTGACCTCTCGGCGGTCAGCCCCGCACGGGCGGCGCGGCTGGCGGCGATTATGGGGCGGCAGGGGGCTGCGCCGGTGGCGGTCGCTGCGCCGGTGGCTGCGCCGGTTGAGATAGCCCCGGCACCCGCCACCGCGTCCCCGCCGGTTGATGGACGCACCGAGGCTGATGCGCCAGTCGCCCCGCTGGTTGGGATAGCCCCGGCACCCGACGCAGCGCCCCCACCCGTTGCCGATGTCGCGCCCAGTGTCCCATCCCAGGATGGCCCACCCGCCCCAACGATCCAGGGCGTGGCCGTGGATCAGCCGGGCGGCGGCAAGGTGTATGTATATGTCAGCCAGAACGCTGGACGGGCAGCACGCCCGCGCCGCCGTGAAGGGGCGATTGCCATGCGTGATCGCCGCCGCCGACTAGGCCGGATCGCCTATTACACAGAGGCGGCAACGAAGGGAATTCCGTTCACGCGGGCCTACCAGAACGCCCCGGAGGAGTTTGGGAAGGGCAATTCCAACGAGATGCACGCCGTCTATCAGGTCGCCAAAGCAAAAAAGGGGAATAGCTCGTCCTGATGCGGAGATATGGCACATGACCATATCATATCTGCACCGTGCAGATATGATATGGTCGAACACCGTATCTCAGCGTCCTGATGCGGAGATACGGCTATGATCACCATGACCACTGACCGCAGCCAATTCGCCGACGATTGGACGCGCGCCGTACTTACCCGCCCAGGCTGGGGCGTCAGCCATGTACAGGAGTACCTCATCGCCAGCGGCATCCGCAACGACCTGTGGGATGAAGAGAACGCTACCGACGAGGACGCCCCTGAAACGGTGGAGGACAGCGCGATATATGCTCTCTGCTTCTTCGGTCGTACGATGCTGCACTGGTTCGCCCTTGTGGGCGGTGGTGCGGTGTTCCATGTGCCGGACGCGGAGCACTGCCGCTTGCGGCGCTCATCACGGGGCTGGGCATCGTCT
>CAIWXH010000433.1 GCA_903916565.1 uncultured Oscillochloris sp.
GGCCGCTGGCGGGCACGACCAGCATCCGCATACCAGGGGCCAGCCGCTTCCCGCGTAGGATGCGCGCCGCCGCCGCCATATCCTCGTAGTGGCCGTTGGTGCAGGTGCCCAGGTAGACCACGTCCACCGCGATGCGGCCCAACGCGCTCAGGTCGGTGACATTATCAACCGTGTGCGGCGCGGCCACCTGCGGCTCCAGCGTGGCGAGGTTCACCTCGACCACGCGACTGTAGCGTGCGCCCTCTTGCACTGTCAGCCACGCGGGTGCCTCAATCGTGCGATTGCCGATGGTCAGCGCGCCGCCTGTGGCGGTCGTCGGCGGCACAATCCCCGCCTTGGCGCCCACCTCAATCGAAAAAGTGGAAAGCGTCATGCGCTCCATCACGCTGAGCGCATCAACGCCGTGCCACTCGACGGCGGCGTAAGTCGCGCCGTCGGCACGCAGCTCGCGGGCGGCGCGTAGGCCCAAATCCTTCGCGCTGACACCGGGGCGGAACGCGCCCACGGCGCGTACCAGCACCGTCTCGGGCACGCGGAACCAGGTGCGCCCGGTGGCGGCGGCCAGCGCAATATCGGTGGTGCCCATGCCGGAGCCGAACGCGCCCACCGCGCCGTAGGCGGTCGAGTGGCTGTCGCTGCCGACAATCACCATGCCAGGCTGGGCGATGCCCTCTTCCACCAACACCGGGTGCGAAATGCCACGGCCCACATCAAAGAGATTGGTGATGCCCTGCGCGCGCGCCCAGCGGCGCACCTCGCCCTGCTTCTCCGCCGTCTGGATGGTGGCGGCGGGGGCGACGTGGTCAATCACCACCGCGACCCGCGTGGGATCCCAGACTTGCTCCGCGCCAAGCTCTTCGTGCATCACCCGAATGATGCTCGGCGACAAACTATCGTGCATCATCACCAGGTCCACATTGACCGTCGCCACCTCGCCCACGGCCACGGGGTGGCCCGCAGCGCGGGAGAGGATCTGCTCGCTAAGTGTCTGTGCCATCAGCTACGCTCCATTGCCATACAGACGCCACATCAGTGCGTCTTGCTACTCAGCATACTCGTAAATAATATCGTCCACGATGGCGCCGTCCAGCTCGTGCTCATCGCCAAAGGCTTTGATGCGGGCCGCCGCCCGCCGGGCGATGGTTTCGCTCAGGTGAATGCCCAGTTCGCGGGCGCGTTCGGCGACGGCGTGCCAGCCGACCAAGCGATGAGCCACGGCGACGGTGCGGGCGCGTCCAAACGCCGCTGGGTCAAGCACCTCGTAGCTGCGCGGGTCGTTCAGCACCGCGTTGGTGTGCATGCCGGCCTTGTGGTGGAAGGCGTAGGGGCTGGAGATGGGCGCGCTGAAGGGGATCGGAATGCCCACCATCTCGGCGACCATGCCATCGAGATCGGCCAGCATCGCCACGTTGTAGTGCGCCACCAGCGCCTGATCGAGCGTCGCCATTCTGGCGACCATCCCGCCCAGCGAAGCGATGCCGTTGCGCTCGCCAATGCCCAGGACAGTCACATCAATGTGCGTCGCCCCGGCCTCGTGGGCGCAGAAGGCGTTGGCGACGGCGCAGTCGGCGTCGTTGTGCCCGTGGAACTCGATGTCGCAACTGACGGCGGCGCGAATCTTGGCGACGGTGTCGTAGACCTGGCGCGGGGTGGCGATGCCGACGGTATCGGCGAGGCCAATCCGATGCACGCCCAGCGCATCAACGCTGCTGTAGATGCGGATAAGGTCGGCGAGATCCGTGCGAAAGGTATCCTCAGCCGAAAAGCGAATCTCAACCTTCTGCGTCTTGAGGTAGCCAATCACGACGGCGGCCTCCTCAAGAATCTGGTCGAGGCTGCGCCCGTGGCTGGCCTGGCGCAGTTGGGCCGAGGTCGCGTAGAGCATATTGACGCCCTGGGCGCCGCACTCGACGGCCAGGCGCACATCGTCGAGGTGGCAGCGCACGTGGGTGACGATGCGGGAGCGAAGCCCCAGACCGGCGATCAGCTCAAGATCGCGGGCGCTCTGCGGCGAAGCGGCGGGCGAAGTCAGCTCAATATACTCGACCCCGAAGGCGTCCAGCGCCTCGGCGATAGTGCGGCGCTGCCCGCTGTCGAAGCGTGCGGTGGCGAACTGCTCACCTTCGCGCAAGGTCGAATCGATCAGGGCCATGCGCTCAGAGGGCGGCATAGGGTGTCTGTCCTTGTCTGACTTGACTTGTCCCGAAGAGCTCGGGGCGGCAGTGGCGCGGCGTATAGGCGACGCGCAGTGACCGTAGGTTCGTCCGTCGCATCGGTTGCTCCGTGGCGGGCACATAGAAGAGGCCCGGCGCACCATGGTGTCTGGTGAGCCGGGCCTACACTCGAACCTCGCGTGCAAGCAGCGCTAACCAGACCGTAAGGTCGGCTTCTTCACCCGCTTGAACTGCTTTGAGGGATAGCTGTGCATTTGGTTACTGATAACACTGGGCGACTTCGCGCAGAGAATACCACGCTTTGCCCGAGGCGTCAATTGGGGCGGGCGGGGCTGCAGGGCTGAGGCAAAGTCTGGTTACCGCGCCAGCCCTCACCCCCCTGCCCCCTCTCCCTGAGCGGGAGAGGGGGGAGCCGAACGTATCCTGATGCAGAATCTCCCCTCTCCCCTTGAGGGAGAGGGGCCGGGGGTGAGGGGTCAAAGGCGACGTTGCAACCACCATCTTGGGCTTGCTCTACCGCCATCGAGACACCTTGCGGCTTTGCAGCTTTGCGGCTTTGCGCGAGATCTTCCCGGCGTTGCGTGAACCCGCCAGAGACGGTCAAGTTGGATTGATGCCCTAGACGCGGCTGAAGCCACCACGAAGGCGCAGCGCCGACGACCAGCGTGCGCTGCCCAATTTCACATAGGATTGCGCTACCGCGTGCCGCCGCTTCGCTCTGCTATAATCAAGCGGCTACCACTATACCAAGAGACAGCGCGATGAACTGCCCCCTCGCTCCGGTGCGACGTATGCTGCTGGCCCTGGTGGCCCTGCTCACCGTCGCCATGCTCACCCCCGGTACGGCTAGCTCGCAGGCTGCGGTAGCGCTGACCGCGACACCGGCCTTCGAGGGGAACTACACCCCCGGAACCTGGCTGCCCATCAACATTCGGCTCCGCAACGACGGCCCGCCGATCCAGGCGCTGGTCGCGGGCGTGCAGCCCGGTGCGCGCTTTCGCAATGTGCAGGCGGTCGAGTTGCCCGGCGGGGCCGAGAAGCAACTGACGCTCTATGTCGCGATGGAGCAGAGCGACCGCGAGTTGCGCGTGACCCTCGAAGCGGCGGGTGCCGTCCTCGCCGAGCAGGTGCTCGATGTGCGCCCGCGCTCGGGCGAGCGGATGCTCGGCCTCCTCGCTGCCACCGACCCGCGCTTGCAGCTTCCCCGCCGTGAAGATCTCACCACGCTGCCCTTCACCACCGTCAGCCTGAGCGCCGCGACGTTACCTGACCAGGCGGCTGGCCTCAGTAGCCTGGGCCTGCTGCTCATCGGCGAGCTGCCCGCCGAGGGGCTGAGCGCGGCGCAAGTCGCCGCCATCGGCACGTGGGTCAACGGCGGCGGCCACCTCTTTATAGGTGGTGGCCCGCAGGCGGCACGAGTCGCGAGCGCCCTGCCGACGTGGCTCCAGCCCGCCACGTTTGGTGCCGCAACCCAAGTCGCCGACGCGCCCCTCGCCGCCCTGGCTGACGCCCCTGGCCCCGGTGCGCTGGCCGGCGTCACCCTCACGGCGGCGCCTGACGCACAGGTCGCCGGATCGGTCGCGGCCCCAGCCTGGGTCAGCCGCCACGTCGGACAAGGGGCGGTCACCCAACTCGCCTTCGACCCGGCGCTGCCAGCGCTGACCGCGTGGGCAGCGGCGCCGCGCTTCTGGGATCAGATGCTGCGCTCGCCGACGCTGCTGAGTACCGTTTTTGGGCCGCAGCCCCAAGCCGATGTCATCCAGGAACAGATTGTCGCGGGGGCGCTGACGGCGCTGCCCGCGATGAGCCTGCCGCCCGCCAACCTAATCTTTTTGCTGCTGGCGGTCTACGCGATCCTCGTTGGCCCCGGCATCGCCCTGCTGCTGCGGCGCTACGACCGCCAAGCATGGGCCTGGGTCGCCGTGCCGGTGCTCGCCCTCTCAGTCTGGTCGAGTTGGTGGACGCTGGTCAGGCGCGGGCGCGCACCTATAGCAATCCTATCCGGGTCATTGAATCCGGGGGACGAAAGTCCCCGGCTCTTGTAGCTGCGAAGCCTGCCTTCGCAGGCTATCCAGGCCGCGCAGGCGGCCTGGATAGCCCGTAGCCCGTGGCTTCAGCCACCGGGCGGGCGTTTTGGACGGGCACGGTGCTTCACAACCGATATAGGCATGCTATACATTGCGGCGCGGGCGTCCCAGACTCAAACCCTGGCGGCAGAGCTGACCGCGCCCGCCTTGGTGCGACCTGTGCGCGGAATGACCGGGGCGTATGGCGCGGTGAGCGGCGCGGGCGGCGATCTGGCCCAGGTCGGGGCGTCGCCAGAGCGCCAGGGCCAGTCCGGCAACCGTCAGCGCGTGCAGCGCATTGAGCATCTGGCCGCTCAGCAGCATCAACTCAGGCAGCCCAAGGCCACTGAGGCGCAGCAGGGTCGCAATGACGACGTGGTAGCCCCAATGGTAGGGCAACCTGCTCACGGGAAGATAGGGCGCAAGCGAGATCGGGGCGGTGCCA
>CAIWXH010000434.1 GCA_903916565.1 uncultured Oscillochloris sp.
AGGGTCGCATGTAGCGCCTCGGCGTGCGCGTCAAGCTGCGGCCCCAAGAACACCAGCGTGTTGAGTGGCGCGACCGGCACCCTCAGGCGCACGGCAGTCAGCGTGTGCCGCCCAGCGACAAGGTGCAGTTCGTCGGGCCAGGGTGCGTCGCTACAGTGAACCAAACCCTTGGCCCGGTAGATCGTGCGTGGCAACGCCCGCAGCACCTCCTCTAGCGCAGCGCGACGCAGGGGCACGTCGGAGCGCCAGGTCAGCGCAGCAAAGCCGTTCGCGTGGTGTTCCGGGGCCACAGCGAGCGCTGCGTCAGCCATGCGCGGGCCGAAGAGGAGCGCGGGCGGCACGACGCCGTGGGCCGCCGGGATGATCGCCGCACGCGGGTTCAGCTCGCGCAGGCGGGACTCGACGGCGGCGCGGTCGGCGGGGCCGACGAGGTCGCACTTGCTCAGGACAATCAGGTCGGCGCTACGCAATTGCCAAGTGGCTACCGGCAAGGTCGCCAGGGCCACATCAAGGTTGGCGGCATCGGCGACCGCCACCACCGCATCGAGTTTCAGCCCGGCAGCAAGGGCACGCCTGATGATCCCGCCCGGCTCCGCTAGGCCGCTGGCCTCCACCACGATCTGATCCGGGGCCGTGTCGAGCAGCTCCTCGATGGCGACCAGAAAGTCAGCGCCAGCCTCGCAGCAGACGCAGCCCCCGGCCAATTCGATGATGGGCGCGCCGCCAGCACGCGCCAGGGCCGCGCCGTCGAGGCCGACCTGCCCAAACTCGTTGACCAGCAGGGCCAGACGTCTGCCGCCAGCGCCGCCCTCAAGCAGCGCGCGCAGCAGGGTCGTCTTGCCGCTGCCCAAGAAGCCAGTCACGATGGTGAGCGGAGGATTAGGTGCCATTGGGGCCAGTCGTTGCATAACTTTCGCCTGTTTAGCGCGGTACAAGCTTGTAGATCGGACAGTTTTACCACGAAGAACACGAAGCCCACGAAGAGTAGGCTCAATTGTCTGACTTCGTACTCTTCGTGAGCTTCGTGGTGAAATTTCCATGCCCCTATTTCTATTCTACCTGTTTTCCCCTATGCCAAACGATGAACCTGACGACGAGGCCCGCGTGCTGGTGGCGGTGGTGACGCGCCCACGCGATCTGGCGTTCGCCCGCGAGGCGGGCTGGTACCGCGTGCCGCTGGCGCGGGTGCCGCCGCACTTCGCCGCCGACTATCTGGCCTTCTACCAGACGGCGGCCTTTGGCGTCGAACGCTGGTCGGTGCGCTGCTACGCGCCGGTGCTGCGCTACACCATCACGACGCGCCGCGAGTTGCTGCCCGCCGAGCCGCGCCACCCACGGGCGAACGAGCGTTACTACCGGGTTGAACTGGGGCCGCTGGCGAGTCTGGCGCTGCCGGTGCCAGCGGCCCGCTTGCGCCGGGTGGTCTTTATTGCGACCACCTTTGGGCAGTTGCGCCGTGCCACCGATGTGCGCGAACTCTTTCACCCCGAAGAGGATGCGCGCCCCGACGATGGCTTGTGGGGCGCGGGGCTGGCGGGGCGCAGCATTCGCTAATCGGGTACACTAGGCCGATGGATGCCATTGTGGTCGCCAACGCGCCTGACTTTTCCGCCGCCCCGTTTCGTGCGCTATTGGGCCAAGCCGATCTGCTGATCGCCGCCGATGGCGGCGGCAACGCGCTGCACGCCGCAGCCATTACGCCCCATGTGCTCATTGGCGACCTCGACTCGCTGCGCCCTGCGGTGGCAGCGGCGTTTGCTGCCGCAGGCGTCACCATGGTGCGCTACCCCGCCGAGAAGGACGAGACCGACCTGGAGCTGGCCCTGCTCTACGCGGCAAGCCGGGGTGCCACGCAGATCACGGTGCTGGGTGCGCTCGGTGGTCGCTGGGATCAGGGGCTGGCGAATGTGGCGCTGCTGGCGCTGCCCGAGCTGGTGGGCTTGCGGGTGCGCCTGCTCGACGTGGGGCAGGAAGCGTACTTGGCGCGGGGCGAGACAAGCATCGCGGGCGCGGCGGGCGAGACCGTCTCGCTGCTGCCGGTGGGCGGCCCAGCCCGTGGCATCATCACTAAAGGGCTGCGCTACCCGCTGACCAACGCCGAGTTGCGCTTCGAGCGCTCGCGGGGCGTGAGTAATGTGATCGTCACGTCGCCAGCGCAGGTTACCGTGCGAGAAGGGCTGCTGCTGGTGGTGCGCCAGTTTGCGCCGTAAGCCGAGGTGTCAGGTGTCAGGTGTCGGGTGTCAGACCGCACGCATCCGTAAGCCCTGTGCGTGCCCAAATGGTAAAGGCAATACCGCAGAAGGAACGCTGTGTCGCCAAAGACCTGTCAGGTGTGTACACCTGACAGGTCTAGCGGGTTGCGCTTGACACCATTGCTCCGCAAAGCCATGGCACCAAAGACCTGTCAGGTGCCGCACCTGACAGGTCTAGCGGGTTGGTCTCGACACCATTGGCGGTCGGCCATACGCTGCTCATTCATGGTGACAGCGACACTTACGCACCGCTAAATCTGATCCAGATAGTCTTTGAGGAGCTTGCCGAGCCTGGGGTGACGCAGCTTGCGGAGCGCCTTGACCTCAATCTGGCGCACGCGCTCGCGGGTGACGCCAAAAGCGCGCCCGACTTCCTCAAGGGTGCGCGGCTGACCGTCAGTGAGACCGTAGCGCAGCTCAAGGACGCGGCGCTCGCGCTCGGTAAGCTGGTCGAGGGCGGTGGCAATCTGCTGGCGCAGCATACCGCTGGCGGCGGCGTCGTCAGCGTCGAGCGCGTGGGGGTCGGGGATAAAGTCGGCCAGGGTGCTGTCGGCCTCTTCGCCTACCGGGGTGGCAAGCGAGACCGGGTCTTGGGCGGTGCGGCGCAACTCGCGCAGCTTCTCCTCAGTCATGCTGAGGAACGGGGCCAACTCGTTGTCGTTTGGCTCGCGCCCAAGGCTCTGGGTGAGCTGGCGCCGGGCGGCCTGGATGCGGTTGAGTGTCTCGCCGAGATGCACGGGCAGGCGCACCAAGCGCGACTGGTCGGCGAGGGCGCGTGAGAGCGCCTGCTTGATCCACCAGGTCGCGTAGGTCGAAAACTTGAAGCCCTTATCGTGGTCGAACTTCTCAATCGCCCGCAGCAGGCCGAGGCTTCCCTCCTGAATGAGGTCAAGCAAAGGCAGCCCACGGTCGCGATAGCGCTTAGCGATGCTGACGACAAGGCGCAGGTTTGCGGCGGCCATTTTCTGACGCGCATCCTCGCCCTGGGCAATATCTCTAGTCAGGTCCAACTCCTCCTCACGACTCTCAGGGGGGCTGTCCTTGAGTTTGGCAATCGCGTTCTGGCCCTTCTGAATCGTCTGGGCGAGGCGCTTCTCCTCATCGGCTTTGAGCAGCGGCACCTGGCCGATCTCGCGCAGGTAGAGGCGCACGCTATCGCCAAGCAGTGCATCGGAGAGACCCTCATCAAAGTCGATGCTGACGGCACCGATAGGCTCATCATCAATACCGGGTTCATCGGTCGGCCCGCGCACAGGGACGCCGGCCTCGGCGAGCGCGGCAGAAACCGTGTCAAGCGCCTCGGCGTCTTCCTCGGAAGCGGGGACTATGTGGAGCAGCTCGTCAAGGGTCACATACCCGCGATCCTTTCCCCGGACGATCAATGCCTGAATTTCGGCCGGATTGATGGTTGGAGTTGGGCGCGCGGCATCGGGCTGCGGTTGAGACATAGCTGTTCCTTCGGTCGGCCAAGCATCGGTGCAGTTCATCCCTCATCCGCTATTGCGCTATGAGCTGTACGCTCACGAGGGGGGCACATAGAGGCAGGCCGATGCGTTGTTGTATTTTAGCATAAGCGCCCCTGCCGTGCGGCAGCCCCTGCCCGGTGGCTGAAGCCACGGGCTACGCAGTGCGAAGGCCGCCTGCGCGGCCTCAACCAGCCTGCGGCGGCAGGCTTGGCACGCGCCGTCACCCCTGGCCCGTTACGTCAAGCAACCGCTGGACTGCCTCATGCCCGCTGGCGGCAAGCGCCTGGGCGGCAAGCGTCTGGGCGCTGGCGCTCGTGGTGGCGCGGATCGCCGCACGCACATAGGGCATGGCGGCTGGCGCACAGCTCAGTTCGTCTACCCCCAGGCCGATGAGTAGCGCCGTCGCCCGTGGGTTGCCGCCAAGCTCGCCGCAGACGGCCACATGCCGCCCGTGGCGGTGGGCGGCTTCACAGGCCATGTGAATCAGCCGCAGCACCGCCGGGTCAAGCGGCTGATAGAGATCCGCCACACGCTGGTTGCCCCGGTCGCATGCCAACGTGTATTGCGTCAGGTCGTTCGTGCCGATGCTGAAGAAGTCGGCCTCACGGGCCAGCGCGTCGGCGTTCAGGGCGGCGGCGGGCACCTCAATCATGACCCCAAGCGCGAGGTGTGCGGCGTGGGGCACGCCAGCCGTCGCCAGTTCGGTCTGGGCCTGGGCAAGCAAGACGCGCACTTGGCGCACCTCGGCGGCGGTGCTGACCATCGGCAGCATAATGCGAATTGGCGCCAGCGCACCGGCGCGTAGCAGCGCCCGCAACTGGGGCAGCAGAATCGTCGTCGGCTCACTCAGGCCAATGCGAATGCCGCGCCAGCCCAGAAAGGGGTTGGCCTCCTTCGGCAGCGGAAAGGCGGGCAGATGCTTGTCGCCGCCGATGTCGAGGGTGCGTACCGTGATTGGGGCACCGGGCAGTTCGGCGGCGACCGCCTGGTAAAGCGCCAGTTGCTCGGCCTCGCTCGGCAACGTGGGCCGCTGAAGGAAGAGCAGTTCGGTGCGGAGCAGGCCGACCCCTGCGGCACCCCAGGCGCGGGCGGCGCGGGCCTCCTCGGCGGTCGAGGCATTGGCAAGCAGCGTGATCAAGCGCCCATCGAGCGTGACGGCGGGCAGAGCAATCTCGGCGCGCAGGGCGCTCTCGCGCTGCGCCTGGGCTTGGGCCGCCGCTTGCAGCCGCGCCAGCACTGTGGCGGGCGGGTCAATGGCGAGACTGCCGACGGTGCCATCAAGCGCAAGGGTGGCACCAGTCGTCACGGCGGCGAGCAGGTCGTCGCCAAGGCCGACCACGGCGGGCAGGCCAAGGCCACGGGCGAGAATGGAGGAGTGCGCGGTGAGGCCACCAGCGGCCAAGGCGAAGCCAAGCAGCCGCTCGCGGGGGACGCTCATCAGATCGGACGGGCCAAGGTCGTGGGCGATGACAATTGCCGGAGCGGTCAGGCGTTCACCCAGCGGCTGCTCGCCGGTAAGGGCGCGGCGCACCTGCGCGGCAACATCGCGCAGATCGGCGGCGCGGGCGCTCAGGTACGCATCGCCAAGCGCCTCCAGTTCCTCGGCCTCAACCTCAGCGGCAAGCCGCAGCGCCTCCTCGGCGGAGGCCCGGCCAGCGACGATTAGCGCCTCAGCCGCCTCGGCGAGCGACGG
>CAIWXH010000435.1 GCA_903916565.1 uncultured Oscillochloris sp.
AACCTTAGCTTTGACCTGGGCCAATTCCTGTTGCTTCAGACGACAAGTAGCTTGCCGTCACTCCCCGCGTGGGCCACGTTGATCGGGCATGGCTATCGCTTCACCATCTCACCCAATGCCCCAAACCTGAGCGGAACCGCGTTGAGCTTCAGCTATCTCGACAGCGAGGTGCAAGCCAGCGAAGAGAGCGGAATCCAGGTCTATTATCGCAGCCCGACCGCAACCGCATGGACGCCCATCACCACGACCCTGGACACCTACTTTAATCTGGCCTCGATTCCCAACCAAGGGCCAGGGCTGTATGTGCTGATGAGCAGCGTGCATGTCGCCCTACCAGCGACGGGCTGGAACAACTTCTCGTACCCAGTGGCCGGCAGCCGCGCAGTGGGGTTGGCCCTCGGCTCAATCAGCGGGCACTACGCCATCGTCTACAGCCATGTGCCGACCAACACGCTCGATCCCTGGAAGGTGTACGCCCCAGCACCCGCACCAGCGTGGGTGAGTGACTTGGCGGAATTGCGCTTTGGGCAGGGCTACTGGATCTACGCGACGCAGGCGACCGAATTGCTGCTGCAGGGCAGTACGACGACGATCACTGGGGTCGTGGCGCTTGCGAACACACTTGGTGCGCCGCCAGCAACAATCTATGGCGTGCTAAACACCGTGGGCGGGGTGCCACCCCCAGTCGGTGCAACCGTTGAGGCACGCATCGGGGCGACCGTCTGTGGGCAGGGCGTCACCCAACAGGTGGGCGACCAAGTGGGCTTGGTGGTGAAGGTGGCAGCAGCAGCGCCTAGCGCCTTTGCCTGCGGGGCACCGGGGCGTGAGGTGCGGGTGACGGTGGATGGTACCGACGTGGGCCGTGTTTGGTGGGACAACACACACGCAGTAAATCTCGCTGATACGGCGCTCGTATACCTCCCGTTGCTGCAGCGCTGAGACGTGGTGCGCGACGATGGCTCTTCCTGTTTGAAACTGTGGCGGTGACGGGGATGTCTTTTGTGTGGTCTAGCGCGGAGTGGTGCGTCCCGTGATTCTGCTGCAACGAGCGCCGTATGGACTCTATGCTCGCCTACATCCCGGAAGATCGCCGTCACGCCTTGGCCCATGGGGGGCAACTCCCCGCGTACACGGTCGGCGCGGCGTTGTTTGCCGACATCTCGGGCTTCACCCCACTCACGGAAGCCTTGCGGCTTGCCCTGGGGCCACGTCAGGGGAGTGAAGCCCTCTCCGACCAACTCAACCGCACCTATACGGCCCTGATTGCCCAAGTCAACGCCTACCGGGGGAGTGTGCTTGGCTTCGCGGGCGACGCGATCACTTGCTGGTTTGATGCCGCCGCTGGGCCTGCCGCGCCTCGTGCGGTCGCCTGTGCCGTGGCCTTGCAGCACACAATGGCGGCGGGTGACCGTATTTCCCTGCCTGACGGCAGCCTTACCATGCTCGCGCTAAAAGTGGCGGTGGTCTGCGGCCCAGCCCGGCGCATGATCGTGGGCGATCCAGCCATCCAAATCCTTGATCTGTTGGGCGGCATGACGTTGGCACGTGTGGCGGTTGCCGAGCATCACGCAACGGCGGGCGAGATTGTACTCGATGCTGCGGCAATCGCAGCCGTGGAGCGCACCGCGACGATTGGGGCGTGGCGCGAGGATGCCGCGTTGGGTGAGGCGTTCGCGCCGCTGTACACGTTTGAGGCAGCCCCACCCACCGATCCGTGGCCGGATCTCCCGGCGGGTGCGCTCTCCAGTTCCGCATTGCGTCCGTGGCTGTTACCTGCCATTTACGCCCGTGAGTTGGCAGCGCAAGGGTCGTTTCTTACCGAATTACGCCCAGCGGTGGCCCTGTTTGTGCGCTTTACGGGGATTGACTACGATGGCGATCCAACGGCCCCGGCTCGGCTCGATGCGCTCATTCGTGCCGTGCAAGCGGTACTCACGCGCTACGATGGTGCCCTGCTCCAAGTCGTAATTGGCGACAAAGGGAACTACCTCTGTTGTGCGTTTGGTACGCCAGCGGCTCACGAGGATGACGCCCATCGGGCGGTGTTAGCCGCCCTAGCGCTGCAAGCGGTGGCCGTCGTGACATGTGACATGCCCCCCTTGCAGATTGGCATCAGCCAGGGCGTGATGCGGTGCGGGGTCTATGGCAGCACCCGTCGATCAACATACGGCATTCTGAGCAATGAGGTGAACCTTGCGGCACGGCTGATGAGCCTCGCCGAGCCAGGTGAGATTCTGGTGTGTGCAAGCGTCTATGCCTCCGTGTCCAACCGAATTGCGCTTGAGCCACGCACGCCAGTTCAAATCAAAGGGCAGCGCGAACGACAGCCCGTCTTTCTCGTCGCCGGTCTACGCCATGAACATGTCGTTCGCCTGATGGAGCCGGGCTATACGCTGCCGATGGTTGGCCGTGATGACGAGCTTGCGCTGAGTAAGGAGGTGCTTGCTCAGGCGCTGGCTGGGCACGGTCAGGTGCTTGGCATTAGCGCCGAAGCCGGTCTCGGCAAATCGCGCCTCGTGAGCGAGATTGTCCGCATAGCAGGGCAGCAGGGCATGACCTGCTATGCTGGGGGCTGTCAGTCCACCAGCACCGACAGCCCCTACGTCGTTTGGCAAGCGATTTGGCGCGGGATCTTTGATCTTGACCCAACGCTACCATTGCAGCAGCAACTCCCGGCCCTCGCGGAATTGGTAACGGCGTGGGCACCGGTACGGGCCGCAGCGATTCCCCTGCTTGGGCCACTGCTTGGTTTGGCCGTGCCAGAAAACGACTTCACCCAACGCCTCGATCCCAAGGATCGCCAGGGGGCGCTCCACGCCCTACTCTGCGACTGTTTGGCCGGAGCGGCCCGGACGGCGCAGACGAAGGGGGGGGGCCTCCTGATCGTCATCGAGGATGCCCACTGGCTTGATGCCGCCTCGGGTGACCTGCTGAACGACCTTGTCCATGCATTCGTAGGGTTGCCGGTGCTGCTCGTGTTGGCCTATCGCCCGCCAGACCCGACCCAACCGTACATCCTACCCGTTGAAGAACTGCCGCACTTTCACGCTTTGCGACTGAGCGTACTCGCGGATACGAGCATCGCCCAGATGATTGAGCTCAAGCTGCGCCAGATCTTCCCCGCACGCGCAGACGCGGTGCCTGCCAACCTTTTGGCCCAGTTCATCGCACGGGCACAGGGCAATCCCTTCTATATCGAAGAGTTGCTCAACTACATGCACGACCAAGGGCGTGACCCGCGTGATGAGCAGACGATCACCGATCTGGCCCTCCCTGACAGTTTGCACCGCCTGATTCTCAGCCGGATTGATCGGCTGAGTGGGCAGCAACAGGTGCTTTTGAAGGTGGCAAGTGTGATCGGGCGACGGTTCCTGGTGGCATGGCTGTGTGGTGCCTTCCCCACCCTTGTCTCGCCCGCTGCAGTCAGCGCCGATCTGGATCAGCTCGCCCAGCTCGACCTCATTCCGTTGGACACACCTGCGCCAGAGTTGGCCTACCTCTTCAAGCATGTTATTACGCGAGAGGTGGCCTATGAGAGTATCGGTGCGGCGATGCGTACCACGCTGCACGGTCAAATGGCAGAGTACCTAGAGCAGCGCGCAGAGGCACATGCCGACCAGTTGCTTGATGTCTTGGCCTATCACTATGAGCAGAGCAACAATCTGCCCAAAAAGCGCCTCTATCTCCGGCGTGCGGGTGAAGCAGCGGCAGCACGCTACGCCAATGCAGCCGCGCTCGCCTATCTCAGTCGGGCGCTTGACCTCGCCCCACGCGACGACCTTGCTGAGCGCTACGCTTTACTGGTGGCTCGTGAGACGATCTACGATGTTTTGGGGGAGCGCACGCAGCAGGCTACCGATCTTGACCAGTTGCACCACTTGGCCGAACGGCTCGCTGACCCGCAGCGACGGGCAGAGGTAGCGCTGCACTACGGGCGCTACGCCGAGCGCACCAGTGACTACCCGGCGGCGATCCGTGCCGCCGAGGCGGCAGTGACCTGGGCGCAGGAGGCGAGGTGTACGGACTTAGAAGCGACGGCGCGTCAACGGTGGGGCTGGGCGTTGCTGCGCCAACAAGACTATGCCAAGGCACGTGAGCAACTGGAGCAGAGCTTGCACCTCATCCAGGCGGGCACCGACCAGCGCCGCATTTGTCAGACGCTTACCGATCTCGGCACCTTGGCGCTTGACCAAGGTGCACACGCCGATGCCCGTGTCTGGTACACCCAAAGCCTCCAGCACGCCCGCACCTTGGGCAACCGGCGGCAGGAGGCGCGTGTCTTGGGCAACCTGGGCACCCTGTTCGCGGAACAGGGTGATGTGCTGGGTGCCCAGAGTGCCCTGGTGGAGACTCTGACTGCGGCTGATATGATCGGCGATCAGTACATGGCGGGCATCACACGCAGCAACCTGGGGTTTCTCTGCATCATGCTTGGTGACTACGCTGGTGCCCGTGGATGGATCGAGCAGAGCCTTATCCAACTCCGTGCCATTGGTGACCGTCGGCTGGAGGCCGTCAGTCTGGGTAATCTGGGTCTCGTAGCGTTACATCAGGGTGCGTATGCTGAGGCGCAGACGACCTATGCGGCGTGCCTAGTGATCGCGCAGACGATTGGCGACGAGATACAGTCCGGATGGGCGCAGCGCGGACTCGGCAGCGCGGCGCTTGGTGCAGGCGATCTCGTGACCGCCGAAGCGGCCTATCGGCAATCCCTCGCGACCCTCCGGTCGGTCGGTACGCCAGCGCTCATTGCCGAAGCGTTGGCGGGACTCGCCCAGGTTGCCTTAGCCGTTGGTGACGCACCTGTCGCGCTTGCCCACGTCGAAGCGATCTTGGCCCATCTGGAGACCGGCACCCTTGATGGAGCCGAGGAGCCGATGGCGGTCTATCTCGCCTGTTACCAAGCGCTACAGGCCAACGGTGACCTGCGAGCGCCGACACTGCTGCGCCGCGCTCGCACGGAGTTACGCACGCGGGCCGAGCAGATTCCCGATAGCGCGGCCCGCCAGCAGTTGCTTGAGCAGGTTCCGGCCCATCGCGCATTACTCACTGCCTGATGCAGCGTGGTACGGTCGGGTATCACCCGCACCCTCGTCCCCGGTGAGTGTGCGGTACTGCTCTTTGATAAACTGCACCACCTCGTCGTAGCGCGCCGCCGGCAGATCGGTGTAGGTGCTCACCGATCACGCTGCTCGGCGCGGCGGGCAGCCCGGTGAGCTGTGCGAACGCCTGCCGCACGGCTTCGACCAGGTAGGTCTTGAGGTAGCTGAAGCGCTCGCGCACCTCCGGCGCGACGCGGCGTTGCTGCACGCTCAGCAGCCACACCGGTACGGCCTCAAGCAGCAGAAAGTCGCGCGTCCGCATCTGCTGCTGGTCGACCGTTACCCGGAACTGGGTCATGCGGGTGTCTGAACCGCATCGTGATCTATAATCAGACACCGCACCCGCTTTTGTACCAGAGACACGCAATGTGCCATCACCCGACCCCGCAACCGCCGAGCGTCAGCGACACCTCGCCCATAGCGGCACCACCAGCACCTCGCACGCGCAGCACCACCCAGCCGCCGCCCCAGGTCGGCGACACCCTGCGCGTGCGCCTCAGCGCCGGTCGCCGCGATGCGGGCGCTACCGGCATCGTGACGCGCGTGCGCGTCAGTAGCGGGCGCTGGAGCGCCGCCGAGTTGGAAATCGCCGACCAGCGCCGCTGGTTCCTCAAGGGCGAGCTGGAGGTGCCCCCGCCACCCCCGCCGCCGCGCCGGGTCGCGCCGCCCGCTGACTTCCTGCGTATCGCCCGCCGCCCGCGCCAGGGTCGCCCGCAGACCACGCTGTTCCTCTACCTCGGGCGGACACTGCTTGCCCGCTGGCAGGCGGCGGCGGGGCCAGTGGCCCGCGTCAACATCGCCCTGGAAGCTGGGCGGCTCACCATCCGCGCCACACCGACGGGGCGCTACCTCCTCGCTGCCCGCGCCGGGCGCCAGCCCAGCATCCACTGCGCCGGGGCACGCGACCTTGTCACCCTGCCCGATGGGCGCTACCAGGGTGGTATCGAGGGCACTGCGCTCATCGTGGGAGCGGCGCTGGCGGGGGAGGCGTAGATGCTACACGGGACGCCCACCGGGCTGCGGCGCCGCGCAGCGCCGCAGCGCACACGATGAACCCGCTCTTCCTTGCCTTCGAGCTGGTGATGGGGGCGCTCTTCGCCCTCTGCCTCCGCCATGCCTGGCACCAGGGTGCCCACTATGTGTGGCAGCTCATTGTGGGCGTCTGCTTCGGCCTGCTGCTTGAGCTGGGCACCATCCTCCAGCTCGACGCCTACCAGTACGGTCGCTTCGCCCTGATGCTCGGCCCGGTGCCCGTCGCCATCGGCGTCGGCTGGGGCGTCATCGTCTATAGCTGCCGACGCTTCTCGAACCGCACCACCCTGCCCGCATGGGCGCGGCCAGTGCTCGATGGACTCCTGGCGCTCAGCATCGACCTCGCGATGGACGCCGTCGCCATTCGTCTGGGGATGTGGCGCTGGGGCGTCGCCCTAGAGCTGAATTACTTCGGGGTGCCCTACGCGAACTTCTGGGCCTGGTTCTGGGTCGTCAGCTCCTTCTCGGCGGGCCTCCGGCTGCTGGCCGACGGGCCGGGATGGCCAAGCCGCTGGCTTGGCCCGCTGGGCGCCCTCGGG
>CAIWXH010000436.1 GCA_903916565.1 uncultured Oscillochloris sp.
AGGCGACAGCGTGACCGTCACCGCTGCCGTCGGCTGGCTCGTCAGCGCGACTGTGTAGGTGCCGGTGTGCGTGAGCGCGGTGGTACTTTCCGCCAGGGTGAGCGCGGTGGGGCCAACGCTGACCCCGGCGGTGTCGTTGTCAAGCACCGTCACCGACACAGCGGGCGCCGTAAACGGCTTCGTCGTCTGAGCATAGTTCGGGTCGGCACTCGCCAGCGCGTGCGTCACCGTGAACGTCGGCGCACTATACCTTTGCGCGATCTGATTGTCGGTCACCGTCACCGTCACCACCGTCGGCGTCATCCAGTCCGTCGGCGTAAAGCTCACCGCCGTCGGCGTGATCACCCCAGTGGGCGAGAGCGCCCCAGTAGGCGTGATGCTCAGGCTGACCGTCACCGACGCCGTCGGCTGACTCGTCAGGTTGAGCGTATACGTGAACGTGCCGCCCTCGGTGACCGTGATCGTGGTCGTGTTGGGGATGACCGCGACGCCTGCGCTGTCGTTATCGGTGATCTTCGCCGTCACATTCGCGGGCGGCTGGAAAGTTGGCGAGCTGCTTGTGTAGAACGGATCCGTGCTGGTAACCGCAACCGTATCATGGCTGATGACCCCATTGTGTGGCGTCGGCTCGTCAATCGCATCGTCCACCGCCGTCACCGTCACCGTCTGCGGCATACTCCAGTTCCCGGCGGTAAAGACCAGCGCGGGCACACTGGTACTCACCTGGAGGGCATCGGACGACAGCGTGACGGTCACCGGTGCCGTTGGCTGGCTCGTTAGCGCGACCGTGTAGGTGCCGGTGTGAGTCACCTCGGTCGTAGCCTCGGCCAAGGTGAGCGCGGTGGGGCCAACGCTGACCCCGGCGATGTCGTTGTCAAGCACCGTCACCGACACGGCGGGCACCGTAAACGGCTTTGTCGGCGTCGGCGCGTCGGTATAGTTCGGGTCGGCACTCGCCAGCGCGTGTGTCAGCGTGAACGTCGGCGTGCTGTACGTCTGCGCGATCCGATTGTCGGGCACCGTCACCGTCACCGTCTGCGGCGTCATCCAGTCCGTCGGCGTGAAGTTGACCGCCGCTGGCACCGTCGGTGTAAGCGCCCCATTCGGCGTCACCGTTACCAGCGCCGTCGGCTGACTCGTCAGCCGCAGCGTATACGTGAACGTGCCGCCCTCGGTGACCGTGGTCGTGTTGGTGATCACCGTGACGCCTGCGCTGTCCATATCCGCCAGCGTAACCGTCTGGGCGGGGCCGACTTTGTTGTAGAACGTGTCGGCGCTTGCCGCCGTATGGCTGATCAGCCGCGTCAGGCTCGCGTTCGGCCACGCATCAATCAAGTCGTGGAGCGCGCTCACCGTCACCATCTGCGGGCGGTTCCAGTTCGTGGCGTCAAAAACCAAGCTAGTCGGGGCCAGCGCCAGCCGCTGCGCGTCGGTAATCGCGAGCGTGACGATCACCGGGGCCGTCGGCTCGCTCGTCAGCGCGACCGTGTAGGTGCCGGTGCGGTTCGGCGCGGCGGGGTCTTCGGCCAGATTGAGCGGCCCAGCGCCAATGGTGACCCCGGCGATGTCGTTATCGGTGATCGCCGCCGTCACATTCGCAGGCTGCTGGGCCAGTGCCAAGCTCGCATAGAACGGGTCGCTGCTCGCCACTTTGTGAACAATCAGCCCACTGTGCGGGGTTAGCTCGGCAATCGCATCGTCCACCGCCGTCACCGTCACGATCTTGGGCATATTCCAGTTCGTGGCGTCAAACACCAGCGCGCTCGCGCTTGTTCGCACCTGGGCGTCAGGCCAGAGCGTCACGATCACCGGCGCGGTCGGCTCACTCGTCAGCCGCAGCGTATAGGTGAACGTCCCGCCTTCGATGACCGCAGTCGTGTTGGTGACAACCGCGACACTCGCCGGATCATCATTGGTGATCGTCACCGTAAAGCCGCTTGGGCTACCCAGGGTCGCGTTGGTCGGCGTACCCAGGGTAAGCAAAATCGTCTCGTCCAACTCGGCCCGCTGGTCGTCGGTAATGTTAAAGCGCAAGCGCACACTGGTCGCGCCAGCCGGGATCGTCACCGTCCCGGCGCGCAGATCATGGTCGCTAAAATCGACGAAACTGGCTGTGCCACCGATGGTGTACGGCACAACCACATCAAATGCACTGGCCTGGCTCAGCGCGATGCTCACCCCGACCGAGCCGCGTTCGGGCGTCGTCAGGCGATCACCAACGAAGGCCACGCTCGGCGGCGAGTTCGCATCAAGGATGGTGAGCGTGCCCACCGACGGGTTACCGAGCGTCGCGTTCGTCGGGTTGCTCAGGGTCAGCTTGAGCGTCTCGTTGGGTTCATGCAGCTGATCGGGTAGCAGCAAGACGGTAATCGTCATGACCATCTGCCCAGGGGCGAAGGTCAACAGGCCACTAGCTGCTTGGTAATCAAGCCCCGCCTGAGCGCTTCCGTCGCTCGTGCTATAGCTGACGGTGACCGGCAGGTTGTAGGTGTTGGTGTCCAGGCTCACCTCAAAGCTGACCTGCTTGCCCTCGGTGCCAGTGATTGCGGCTTGAACGAAGCGTAGCGTTGGCGTGGGCATCGGCGTCGGGATCGGCGACGGGGTTAGCGTCGGCGACGGGCCGCTGGTCGGCGAAGGGATGGTGGTGGGCGCACTAATCGGGGGCGGCGTTTGCGAAGGCGTGGTCACGATGGGCGCGCTCGTCGGCAGCGGCGTACTCGGCGTAACGGGGCTGCTCGTCGCGCTCGGGGCAAGCGGCGGAATCGGCGGCGCCGCCGTGGGCAGAATGATGCCTGGGTTGGTGAACGGGGTTCCGGTCGGGGGCATGGGCGGAGCCATGGTTGGCGTCCGCGCAATGGGCGGCGAGGCCGTCGCCGTACGGGTCGCCGTCGCCGTGGGGCTTCGCGTAGGCTCAGTCGTGGCGGCGCGAACCACAGTGCTCGTCGCCTGAGGCACACTCGTCACGAGGGGCAGCGTCGGCGTGGCGGTGGTGTTTGGGATTACCGCCGCAGGCACGCCGGTGCGATCAAGGACGTTTGCTGCCGGTACGGTCGGCTTATTATCGTTTTGGGATGCCGCAATTGCCGCAGGTTCGGGCATTGCGAAGATGCTAAAGGGCCAAAAGCTGTAGTCGGCCAGCGGACTGCGGCCCACTTTCCCACCGTAGCGAGGGGCACCGGCATCAGTCAGACCCATGGCGAAGCGTACAACAAACCAGACCCCAACCAAAACGGTGATCAGAGCTATCAGCAGCAGCCAAGGGAGCGGACGCCGCAGGGCGTTAAGCTTAGGCCGCTGTAGCCAACGAGGTTTCGTTTTCGGGGCTTGGAGTATCATTGGCGTACCGTAGCGTGAAAAAGAACGTGCTGCCCTGACCTGGAATACTGGTCACCCCAATCGTACCACCTTGGCGCTCAACAAGCTGCTTGCAGATCGCCAATCCAAGGCCGATTCCCCGCTCGTCCGAGTTGATGCCCTCGCTGGTGCCGTCACCACGGATAAAGCGCTGGAAGATCTGCTCGTGCATATCGGGCGGAATGCCCCGCCCCGTGTCCTCGACCGCGACCCGCACATGGTCGCCACGGTCAAAGGCCCGAATGCTGATGCTGCCCTGCTGAGTGTAGCGGCGCGCATTGTCAAGCAGTTGGTACACCACCTGGCGCACATGATCGAAATCTGCCAAGACTGGGCGCAGACCGTCGGGGATCTCAATGTTGAACGTAAGCCCCTTGGCCTTAATCTGGCTCTGCACCCGCCAGTTGGCCTCTTCGATCGGACGCGGCAATTCAAGCGGCTCAAGATCGGTCATGGTGACGCCAGAATCGAGGTTGGCGACAATAATTACATTCTGGAGCAGCCCGGTCATGTTGTTGGCATGCTGCCGAATTGTGCCGACAAAGGTGGCCTGCTCATCCTCAAGCCGACCGGCCAGACCACGGAGCAGCAGGTCGGCGTTGAGACCGATGACCGTCAGCGGGGTGCGTAGCTCGTGCGAGATCGTGCCAATAAAGTTCGTCCTAGCGCGATCCACTGCCACCTCGGCGGTCATATCCTGCAGCACGCAGACATACCCCGAGCGGGTGCCGTCGGCATCCACAACCGGGGCGATTGAGGCCCGTACAATATGCTCGCCAAGCGTGTAGAGTTCATGGGCGCGCACCGTGCCGAAGCCGGGTACACCCTCGACCAGTTTCTGCATGGGGATGTCGCTCAGGCGGGCGGGCATCGGGGCCAGGTCGCTAATGCCCATCAGGCGCCGGGTCGCCCGGTTAATAATCTTGACACTGCCCTGGTCGTCCACAACCACAATCCCATCGGTGATACTCTCGACAATCGCGGCCCGTTGGGTCGCCTCGGCCTGCACTTGGTCGTAGAGTTTGACCAGGAAGCCGGTCATCTGATTGAAGCTGGCGGCGAGCTGGCCGATCTCGTTCTTTGTGGCGACCCGCGCGCGCCGAGCGAGCTTGCCCTCGGCGATCTCCGTCGAGGTCTGCACCAGTTCTTCCAAGGGCAGCGTGATCTGGCGCACAATGAAGACACCGACGACAGAGATCGCTAGACATAGGGCGGCGATCATACCCAGCACCAGCCAGATCGTGTTATTCCACGTTTTCAACATCTCGTCGCGTGAACGGGCCGCCGCCAGGATGCCCACCTCCGCGTTGCGGATCAGCAACGGCACATAGGCAAACTGATGTTCGGAGCCGCCAATGGTCTCATTGCTAAAGGTCACCTGCTCGAATTTGGTCGCGTTAGCGGTGAATTTTCCCAGCGTCTCCGCACGCATCATGCCAACCCCGACGCCAAAGGTAGACCCCTTCACCTGCCCGCTCGTCTCGTAGATCGTGATCTGATCGGCGCGCGAGAGGTCGCGCATCGTCGTCAGCAACGTATTAACGCGCATCGCGACGATCATCCCGCCGACAACTTTACCGTTCCTATAGACAGGGGCGATAGTCGCAAAGTAGACGCTGTTGGTGTCGCCGAACTCGACTAGGCCAGCGTATTTGTCTAGCGGGTCGTTGAGCTGAACCGTGAGGATCTTGCTGGTGAACCAAGCAGCCTGCATGTCGAGCGAGGGGTGGGTGATGTAGGTGGCAGCCGGAGGGGGAGCGGTCCGCTCAAAGTCAACCACCGACTGGCCTTGGGCATTGAAGGCGATCAAGCGGTCGAGCCGTACCCCAGCTCCTTGCAAGGAGCCTTCTTTGAAGAGCAGATCAAGCGCCTTGCGTAGCCCCGCCGTGTCATTCCCCTCAAGCGCCTCCGCAACCCCTGGAATATTTGCCTGCGGGTTGGCGGAAGCGAAGGTGACTTTGCGGAGAAACTGGAGGTTCCCTTGCTCCTGAAGCACCAGCGCATCACTGGCCGAGCGGGTGACGTTCACAAGTTCAGTGTCGAAGTTTTGCTGGGCCGCCTGGCTAAGGAGGGAAAAGATGACAAGCGCCCCTACCACTACCACGATAAACGTGAGTAGCAGAAAGGGGAAAATAATTTGGTAGCGGAGCTGTGCGTTCAGCCCCCCCCATAGCCGGTGCATGGTTGCCATCCCTACAATGTCGGGCTGTGCTTGTTAGCCGCGCTTTGCTCTGCACATGCACATATACCAGACTTGCCCACGCTGTTACCCATGAGTATAGGTTTCGCCCAGACCCTAATCAAGAGTGCTTTAGTCACATCTTTGTAACAGTTTCGTCAATTACGCTACAGGGCACTACGATGCGGTGCAGGACTTCTTAGCCCTGTCCGATTTGGCCCGCATGAGTATGCTATAATCTGGCCGGGCGCGGCACGCGCACCCGTGAATCATCACCCCCACTGAGGGCTATGCGGCTACGATTTTTGGGCACAGGCACCTCGATGGGCGTCCCGGTGATTGGCTGTGGCTGTGCGGTCTGTACCTCGACAGACCCGCGCAACCACCGTACCCGCACCTCGGCCCTGCTCCAAACTGGTGCCGAGACCATCTTAATCGATGCTGGCCCAGACTTCCGTACTCAGGCGCTTACCGCTGGCCTGCACCGGCTCGACGCAGTGCTTCTCACCCACGCGCACTTCGACCATGTGGCTGGCCTCGACGATATGCGCCCCCTCTGTTACACCGGCTGCGTCCCCATCTACGGCGATGCCCACACCTTGGCCGATGTGGGCGAGCGCTTCGCCTACGCCTTCAAAGAGGCGTCGGTCGGCTCGTCTCGCCCCGACCTTGAGCTGCGCCCCTTTGCGGCACCGTTCGCCGTTGGCACCACGTCCGTGCGCCCCTTTGCGGTGCAGCACGGCACCTGGATGATCACTGGCTACCGCATCGGCGGGCTGGGCTATATCACCGACGCCAACCATCTCCCGCCTGAGTCGTGCGATCTCCTTGGTGGCCTCGATGTGCTGGTGCTCAACGCCCTGCGCTACAAACCCCATCCTACCCACTACACCGTCGCGCAGGCGCTAGAGGTTGTCGCCGCCCTGCGCCCACGCCAGGCGTTCTTCGTCCACATGACCCACGATATCGAACACGTCACCGCGAGCCGCCAGCTTCCCGCCGGGGTTGCGTTCGCGTACGACGGGCTAGAGGTGACGGTGACACCCTGATGCGCTTTGGCCTTGATGCGCGTCTAAACGCCTACCGCCAGGGTGGCATTGCCCAGTACACCCGCCAGCTTCTGGCGGCGCTGGCACCGCTCGCCCCCGCCGACAAGTTCGTGATCCTGCAACACTATCGGCAACCGCGCCCCCTCGTGGTCGCCCCAAACGTGCGCCGCACGACGCTGTTCACCCCGCCCCACCATCGCTACGAGCAGTGGAGCCTGCCGGTTGAGCTCTGGCCGCGTCGGCTTGACCTGCTGCACTGCCCCGACTTTATCGCCCCACGCCGGCGCCACTGTCCCGCCATTGTGACCATTCACGACCTGGCCTTTTTGCACTTCCCCGCGATCCTCGACGCGAGTGCGCGCCGCTTCTATGGGCAAGTGCGGGCCGCCGCCCACGACGCCCAGGCCGTGATCACGGTCTCGCAGGCGACCCGCCAGGACATCGCCGCCCTGCTCGATCTGCCGCCCGAGCGGGTCGCTGTCGTCTATGAGGCCGCTGATGCCCGCTTCACACCGCTTGAACTGCCGCCCGGCGACACGCGCAGCATCAATGGGCACCCGCTAGAGGCCGACACATTCCTGCTTTTTGTCAGCACGCTTGAGCCGCGCAAGAACCTTGAGACGCTGCTGCGGGCGTTGCGCGTCTGTCTTGACCGCCACCCTCGGGCGGGGTTTCGCCTCGTCGCCGCAGGCGCACGCGGCTGGCTCGACGCGCCAATCTTCGCCCTCGCGAAAGCGCTGCGCCTAGACGACGCGGTGATCTTTCTGGGCGGCGTGGCGTCCGACGAGCTCGTCTGGCTCTACCGGGCGAGCCGCCTCTACCTGAACCCATCGCTCTACGAGGGCTTCGGGCTGCCCGCGCTTGAGGCCATGGCCTGCGGGGCACCCTGCGTCGTCGCCGACACCAGCAGTCTGCCTGAGGTGGTCGCTGACGCTGCCGTGGTGGTGCCAACCCGCGATGTGGGCGCATGGGCCGAGACGATTACCCGGCTCTGGGATGATACGGCTGCCCGCGCCGAGCTTGCACGTCGTGGCCTTGCGCGGGCCGCCGACTTTTCGTGGGAACGTGCCGCCCGCGAAACATTGGCGATCTACCGGCGGGTGACCGCGTAGCGCCGCATCGTCGCGGCTGAGCTACGCGGCAAGCACCTACGCCTGCTTGAGCCCTGGGTGGAGCTTAGTGGCGGCGAGCCACGCCTCGATGCCGACCGTGGGCTGAACGCCCTGCTCGGTGACGATGCCGGCGAGCGCGGCGAGTGGCGTACTATCGTAATAGATGTTGCTAATCGCCACCCCGGCGGGCACATCGGCCCAGACCTGGTCGGCGGGCCAGCGGGCCTGGCCGGGGGGCACGAAGCCTGGGGGCAGAAACTTCTCGCTGCCGCAGAGCGCGTACATCGCCACCCCGGACTCCTTTGCGGCCAGGGCGATGGCGTAGGTGCCCACCTTGTTGACGAGGCCGTGACCACTCAGGTGGTCGGCGCCAACGAGGACAAGCTGCGACTCGCTAACGAGGGCGACGGCCAGGGCGTCAATCACCAACGTGACCGGAATGCCGCCCGCTGCCAACTCGGCGGCGAGGCTGCGGCCCTCACAGCCGGGGCGCCCCTCAGCGCAAATAACGCGAAAGCGCCGACCGGCGCGTTGGGCGTTACGGAGCGCCGCCCGCACCGTCGTGCTGCGCCCATTCGTCAGCACCTGCCCATCTTCAGGGATAAGCCGCCGCGCCGTCTCCGCGATGGCGGCCTCGTGGACGTGGATGTGGCGTTTAAAATCGCCCGTCGCCACCGTGATGGCGTGGCGGGCCGCCTCGACCGTCGGCGCATCATTGATCTTCCAGAGTACCCCGTTGACCAGATTCACGAGTGGTGCCATCGTGGGATGGATGCGGATCAGCCCCCAACCGATCTCAAGCAGACGCCGCCGCAGCTCGTCAATATGCGCTGACTGGTCGTTGCGTGCCAGACGCTGCAAAGCCTCAGCGCTCTTCTCGGCGATCTCGACCGCGCCCGAGACACTGTCCTCGGCGATGGACGCGATAGCCTGTGCGATAAACCTATCCACTAGGGCTTCCCTGGGGTAAGCGGTTGGTTGATCGTGCCGGGGGCAGCGGGTACAGCGCACAAAAGAGAGCGTGGCCCCACGGTCACTCCTTCTTACCATACCATAAAAGTGGGGATAAAGCGGGGGCGATTGTCGCGCAGGGCCATGGCGGTTGCAACGTCGCCGCCGGGGGACTAAAGTCCCCGGCTCTTGGTTGCGAAGCCTGCCTTCGCAGGCTCAGCAAGGCCGCGCAGGCGGCCTTCGCACCGCGTAGCCCGTGGCTTCAGCCACCGGGCGTGACGCTGCCTCAGCCCGAGCGCTGTAGGTATTCCGGGGGCTAACGGGGCGTCAGACGTTGTTGGTGCCAATCGAGCGGCGCTTCACCAAGCTCTGAAGGGCGAGATCGAGTTGCTCGATTGAGAAGGGCTTGGCGAGAAAGAGGTTCCCGCTCGCTTCGAGGGCCGTGCGGGTGTTCGGGCTGAGGGTGTCGCCGGTGATGAAGATCACCCGGTCGGCTAGGTCGGGGTCGCGCTCGCGGATCGCGGCGACGAAGGCGAAGCCGCTCAGGCTGGGCATCTTCACATCACAGAGGATGAGGTCGTAGACCTCGCGGCTGAGGATTTCGAGGGCGGCCTCGCCGCTCGTTGCAATCGTCGCCTGGTGGCCCAGGTCGCAGAGCAACCGGGCCATTAGGCGGACGACCGGCTCCTCATCGTCAACCACAAGGATGTTCAGCGCGGGCTCTGGCGCGTCGGTGGGGCTGCGCGTCGGGGCCAGTGGCTCCTCCGCAAGCACGTCTTGCACACGGATGGGCAGATCGATATAGACGTGGGTGCCGACGCCGATCTGACTTTCTGCCCAGATCTGGCCGTCGTGTTCCTTGACGATTCCAAAGCAGATCGAGAGGCCGAGGCCGGTGCCCTGACCGACCGGCTTGGTCGTGAAAAATGGATTGAAGATCTTCTGAAGATTGCGCTCGGGGATGCCAACCCCGCTATCGACGATCTCGACGCGCACCATCGGGGTGCCATCAGCAGCATTGGCCACACTGGTGCGGAGGGTCAGGTTCCCGCGTTCGCCCCGGTCAAGCATCGCATGGCGGGCGTTGGTGATCAGGTTGAGGAAGACCTGCTGGAGTTGATGCGGGTCGGCAGTGGTGGCAGGCAGGGCGGGGTCAAGCTCAAGCGTGATCCCAATGTTATCAACCTTGAGCTGATAGCTCTGGAGGGACAGGGCACTGCGAAGCACCTCGTTCAGCGCCACCATCCGCCGCTCGGGCTTATGCTCGCGGGCGAAGATGAGGAGATTCTGGACGATTCTGGCGGCACGTTCGGCCTGGGTATGAATCTGCTCAATATCCTGGTGGGTCTCCCCAGACAGACGCTGGTCGCGCAGCAGCAGTTGGGCGTAGCCGCTGACACTCGTCAAAGGGTTGTTCAGCTCGTGGGCGACCCCGGCAACGAGCTGGCCGATGGCCGAGAGCTTCTCGGACTGGATGAGCTGCTGCTCAAGGTGGCGCCGGTCGGTGAGGTTGCGGGCGATGCAGTGGACGCCCTTGACGCCGGTGCCGTTCAACATCGTATGGGCCGAAACCTCAAGGAAAATCACCTCTTGGTCGCGCCTGACCAACTCAAGCTCGAAGGGCTGCACGCTGCGACCCTCAAGCAACTCGCGGAGGACTGGCTCGGCGGCCTTCCACGAATCGGTTGAACAGAGCGACCACAGAGGGTGACCAGTCAGCTCCTCGACCGGGTAGCCGGTGAGCTGGAAGCCGACCTTGTTGATGCTGGTGATGCGTAGCTCGCGGTCGAGCATAAAGATCAGGTCATACGCATTGACGAACAGGTCGCGGTAGCGCTGCTCCGAGAGCTTAATCTGCTCGTAGAGGCGAGCGTTCTCGATGGCGATGGCGGCGTAGTCGGCCAGGGTGGCGAGCAGGTACTGGTCATTCTCAGAGAAGGTGCGGTTGGACTGCTGGTTATCGACAGCGAGAACGCCGATGACCTGGTCGCCAACCAGCAGCGGCACCTGAAGGATGGCCCGCACAAGGAAGTCGGTCTTCACCTTCACGGCGGTGCCGGTGCGGGCCTGGGCAAGGCGCACGGGCTTCCCGGTACGCACGACCTGTCCCGCGAGCGTGTCCTCAATCGGGATGCGTAAGCTCTGGGCGCGCTGCTCGCCGATGTTCTTTGCGGCCCGCAGAGAGAGTTCGTTCTGCTCACGGTCGTGCAGCAGCAGGAAGCCCTCTTCGGCCTGCGTGATATAGACCCCCGCCTCGACGATGCGCTCAAGGAGCTGGGCCTGATCCATCAGCCCGGTGACCGACTTGCCGATCCGCGAAAGCACCGTCAGCTCTTGAAGCCGCTGTTGCAGTGAGATCGTGAGGCGCTCTTTATCGCGGCGGAGACGGCGCTCGCGCAGCGCCTGGTCAATCACCACGCGGGCCTCGGTGTCCGAGAAGGGCTTGATCAGATAGTTGCGCGCCCCTAGTCTGAATGCCTCGACGGCGATATTCTCGGAGCCGTGGGCGGTCATCAGGATCACCGGGACATCGTAGCCCTCTTGGGCCAATAGGCGCAGCAGATCAAGGCCGCTGATATCGGGGAGTTGCAGATCGAGCAAAATCAGATCGGGGAGCCGATTGCGGAGGCGCTGTAGCCCTTGGCGCCCGGTGTGGGCGATGACGGGGGTGAAACCAAGCTCAGGTAGCACGTAGTTAGCCAACAGGCTCGTGATCTGCTCACTATCGTCGATGATCAGAATTTCTTCCATGAGCGGGTGAGACATTGGCTCGGAGGATGCAGATTTGCAATTATAATCGCTAATTGTACACTGACGCGCTAGGCTCTGGCAAGGTCTGAAAGGGCTACGCTGAAACAACGGCGGTGCTGGCTTGGTTTAGCGTTTGGCATAACAGTTTCGTTATCGGGGCAGTGCGGTGGGCGCAGGCATGTGTGGTACAGTCAGGCCCTGATGGCCCCCTTATAAGTGGCTGAGGAGCGAGCAATGGCAGAGATTAAGGGCCTCATTAGCGCGATGCTGACGCCATTTACGAGCGATGTTGGGCCGGTAGACTACGAGTGGCTGCCAGCGTATCTGCGCTTCCTTGCGGCGGGCGGGCTGCACGGGGTGCTGGCCCTTGGGACGACCGGCGAGGGGCCGTCAATGAGCCTAGCTGAGCGCGAGCGGGTGCTTGAGCTGGTGCTTTCTAGCCGAGGCGAGCTGGCCGTAATCGCAGGTACCGGCTGTGCGGCGCTCACCGAGACCATCGCGCTGAGCAACTTTGCGCTGAGCGCTGGGGCCGATGCGGTGCTGGTGATGCCGCCCTTCTACATCAAGGGGCCAAGCGAGACGGGCATCCTCAGCTACTATCGGGCCTTGTGCGACGCGCTGCCCGCCGACGCGAAGGTGCTGCTCTACCATATTCCCCAGGTGACGGGCGTGCCGGTGACCCCGATGATCATTGATGCGCTGCTGGAGAGCCACGGTGCCCAAATCTTCGGCCTCAAAGATAGTAGCGGAAGCTGGGACAACGCGAAGCTGCTAATTGACCGCTATCCGCACCTGCGCGTTTTCACTGGCAGCGATAAGCTGATTGCTCCAGCGCTGGCGGGAGGGGCCGCCGGGGCGATCACCGCGCTGTCGAGTGCGTTCCCGCAGATGGCGCGGGCGGTGTATGACGCGCATCAGCGCGGGGGCGATGTGGCGGCGGCGCAGGCCCGCCTGACGGCGCTACGCGAGCAGATTGACCCGGTCAATACACCCCCGGCCCTGAAAGCGGCCCTCGCCTGGACGAGCGACCTCCCTGAGACACAGGTGCGCCTGCCCCTGATGCCGCTCTCGAATAACGAGGCGACGCGGCTGCGTGCGACGTACGAGCGCCTGATTGGCGCGTAAATCAGGGGTCAGGGGTCAGGGATCAGGTTTCGGCTTTGCCAAGGTTCGTAGCAGCTTTACCGTGCTGCTCCTTGCTGCTGCGCTCGGTCTGGCACCTGAAACCCGGCACCTGAAACCTGGTCTTCAGGCTGAACGCACCCGCATCGCCACGACGAAGAGCGCCAAGTAGGCCAGCGCGACGACGACGATGGCCGGGCCGATGGTGGTCACGCTCAGCGTGGTGACGGCCCAGCCGACGCCCCACGGGATCATAGCCGCGCCAAGGTTGGCCGAGGCGACCTGTAGCCCAATCGCGTTGCCGGCGTGCAGACGTCCGACGCGCTCGACGGTGGTGCCAATCAGGGCCGGGAAGATGGGCGCTAAGGCGGTGCCCATCAGCACCATGCCCGTCACGCTGGCCCATGGGGTGGTCACAAGGCCAAGCAGCGCCGCGCCCGCCACCGCGCCCCCACTGCCAAGCCACAGGAGGGTGCGGGGCGTGAGACGACCCGCCACGGCACCCGCCACGACCCGCCCAACGGTCAACCCGGCCCAGTAGAAGCCAACCCATTGCCCCGCAGCGACCGGCTCGATGCCCCGCCCAACCGTGAACAGGGTGTAAGTCCACTGCCCAGCGCTGACCTCCAGCCCGGTGTACAGGGCGAACAGGGCCACGCTCAACCAGACAGCGGGCAGGCCCAAGGTGGCCCGCAGCGTAACTTGGCTCTGTACATCGTGGGCCTCAGCCGAGCCAGCGGCGGCCCATCGCCCCCGTGTGAGGACGAAACAGAGCGCTAGGGCGAGTTGCCCGCCACCGACGATCAGGTAGCCCCATTGCCAGGGATGCTTGCGGCTAAGGAGCGTGGTCATCAGCGCTGGCCCCGCTGTGGCCCCGAGGCCGTAGCAGGCGTGAAGCCAGGTGAGAACCCGTGGGCTGGTGGTGGCGGCGGCGTAGTTGTTCAGCCCTGCGTCAATGGCGCCGCCGCCAGCCCCAAGCAACAGCGCCAGCGGAAGCAGCATCCACCAGACGGGCGCCAGGGCGAGGCCGATCAGGCTGAGTGCGGTGGCGACACAGCAGCTTGCCAGCAGCATGCCGACGCCGAGGAATGCCAGGAGCCGCCCACTCAGCACGCTGACGGCGAGGAAGCCCACCGAACTGGCGGCCAGCAAATAGCCCAGGGCGTCGAGGCCAACCCCGTGTCGCGCTGCGATGGAGGGCCATGCGACGCCGAGTAAGCCGTCAGGCAACCCCAGGCTGATGAAGCCGACAAACATCAGGCCGACGAGTACCAGACGGTGGGTTGGGCGGGACGGGGCTGCGCTGGCAGTTTTGGCTGTAGGCAGAGCGCAGTCTAGTGTCACAGCTTATAGCAATCCTACAGGGGTTGGTGAGCGCCCGCCGGGGGCCTGAAGGCCCCGGCTACGGGTACGAAGGCCGCCTGCGCGGCCTCGTGAAGCCTGCGAAGGCAGGCTTCGTCACCAAGAGCCGGGGGCTTCAGCCCCCCGGCGAACATTCAGCCCAGCTTTGGCGTGGCTACAGTGGTATTTCGCGCGCAGTCGGCAGGCATGCCGACCTCGCCCCTGCCCATTAGCGCTCTGTCCAGAGGACGTCGTACGAGTAGAAGACGCCATCTGACGACACCCAGTCTGTTCGCACTGTGAACGTTGCCGACTGCCCCGGCGCTAGGTTGCGCGTGGCGATAAAGGCCGTTCCATGCGCTGCGCGGGTCGCCGTATCACCAACTTGGCCGTTGATCGTGATCTCGACCTGCACATCGTGGGCCGTCTGCGCGCCGACGTTCATGACCGTCCCGCTCCAGTACTCATAGCCGTTGCTGCGCGACTGCGCGATCTTCGAGACGAGTACCGGCAGCGCGTTGGGATTCTGCTGGAGGCGCGCTTCGTCTTCCGGCGCGATGTTGATCCAGTCTTTGTAAACCCAGCCGGTAACGCTTTTCCCGCCCGTGGACTCGCCTTGGACTTGGTACCACTGGCCGCCACGATAGAGTACTTCAAGCGTGACACCCGGATCGGCTTTGATCACCTCGACCCCCTCAGCCTCATTCGGAATATCGAAGATCTTGATGGTACGCACAATGCGCCCTGGTACCGTCTCACCCTCTGGCAGCGGCGGCACCGCCGTTGGCACTGGCACCGCCGTCGGCACTGGCACTGCGGTCGGCTCCGCTGTCGCCGTTGGCTCCGGCACCGCCGTCGGGACACTCGTGGACGATGGCGCTGGCGGCGGCGCGACGGTGGCGGTGGCGGGCTTGGCCGTTGCCGTCACGACGACCACCTGGGTCTGGACACGCACGACCTCGCGGGTGACCGCTACCTCGCGAGTGACTTCGACGGGGGCTTGGGCGGCGGGCTGTGCGCCGCAGCCGATAAGCACGCTGCTGAGGGCGAGAACGAGGATCAGACGAGACACGGCGACCTCCTAGAGGCTGATCAGATGGATGTGGTGCGGCAGCATGTCCAAGTGGGGCTGTCCATGCCGCCAAACCACCATTGCGGGCGGCGCTGAAGCGCCTGCGTCTGTTCAAGCATACCCTACCCATCCAGCGCAAATGTGCCCTGGTGACGCCGTCGCGGGCGCTTTCGCACCCGCTCAAGCTTCGCGCCGATGCAGGTCTGCTATACTGGCGCCGCCCGTCTGTGGTAGGAGGGTTCTATGGCGATTGTGGTCGTGGGCGGTGGGGCGATTGGGCTGCAAGTGGCGGGCCGTCTGGCGTTGGGCGGCGTGCCAAGCGCCCTGTTGGCGCGCCCGAGCAGCGTTGCGGCGCTGGCCGCTGCGGCGCTGCGCCTCAGTTCGCCCGACGGGGTGCGCGAGGTTCGCATTGAGGCGGTAGCCTCGCCCGCTGATCTCTTGGCGTCCTATCGTTGCCCCGCGCTGGCCGTGCTTTGCGTGAAGGGCTACGATACACCTGATGCGATCAAGACCCTCCAGGCGCTGGCACCACAGCGTATCTTGACGCTCCAGAACGGTATCGGCAACGAGGAGCAACTTGTGGCAGCCTTTGGCTCGACGCGGGTGATCGCGGGCGTCATTACGACCTCGGTGGAGGCACCTAGCCCAACGCAGGTCGTGATCACGAAGCTGGGCGGGGTGGGCCTGGCCCCAGTCGATCCAACGACCGAGGTGGCCCCGTGGGTCGCCGCGTTTACGGCGGCGGGTTTCCCTGTGAAGACTTATGGCGACTATCGGGCGCTGAAATGGTCGAAGGCACTGCTCAATATGCTGGGCAACGCACAGGCCGCCATTCTCGATCTGAAGGTGCCGCAGATCTACGCCGACGCACGGCTGCTTGACCTCGATCTGCGTGCGGCGCGTGAAGCGTTGGCGGTGATGGCCCATATCGGTGCCCGCCCGCTGAACCTCCCTGGCTACCCGGCGGCGACCGTCGCGCTGCTGGCGCGTTTTTTGCCAACGACAGCGCTGCGCCTGCTGCTGCGGCGGCTGGTTGGCGGAGGACGCGGCGGCAAAGATCCGTCGTTGCTGCGCGATTTGCGTGCAGGGCGCACGCGCTCAGAGGGCGAGCAGCTCTACGGGGCCGTCGCTGCCGAGGCGGTCGCCCGTGGCGTGCCCGCGCCCGTCAACGCGGCGCTCTGGCGCGTGCTTGGCGGCATTGTGCGTGGCGAAGTCGCGTGGGCGACGTATCGGGGCCAGCCCGAGCGGCTATTGGCTGAGGTATAGCAATCCTATACTGGTTATCGAATCCGGGGGACTGAAGTCCCCGGCGCTTGATCGGCGAAGCCTGCCTTCGCAGGCTGATGCAGGCCGCGCAGGCGGCCTTCGCACTCCGTACCGTGGCTTCCGCCACCGGGCGGGCGTGGGGGGTTGGAACGGCGCTTCACAACATCAGCGCAGGGGCGCGGTCGAGTTGGGCTGCGAAAGACAGCGTGGACACTTCAGCGCCTAGACGGCGGAAGTGCCCACGCTGATTGATGTACAGCCACGAACCAAGCGTTACGGTGCCGCGTAGGTTATCGTCGCATTAGTAAGCGAGGCGCTGCCGCCGGACTGCACGTTGACGTTGATCTTGCCCCAGTCGCCAACGGCGGGGCTGCTGTCATTCCCGTCGCCGTTGGTGTCACCGCCGACGCTATCGTCCTTCAGCGAGGTAAAGACCACCGCGTCTGCTGTCAGAGTGCCAACCACCGTGACCCCCGCAAACGGGTTCGAGAATTTCAGGATCACCCCTGGCGCGATGGTCAGCCCGCTCCCCGCGCTGATGTTGATTGCATAATTGACGACCAGTAGCGCGCCCGTCTGAATCGTCAGTCCGCCATTCGCATCAAGGCTAATC
>CAIWXH010000437.1 GCA_903916565.1 uncultured Oscillochloris sp.
CACATGGATCACAGGAAACCCCGGTCTCTGTGATCCATTCGACCGTTGAACCGTCACATGGATCACAGGAAACCCCGGTCTCTGTGATCCATTCGACCGTTGAACCGTCACATGGATCACGTGTGGGTGGGTGGGTGGGTAAGAGAGTGAGTAAGAGGGTGAGTGGGTATCACGCGCACGCACACACGCCGATTATCGATCCTCCCCCGGACACCGTACCACCGGCCCCGCCCGCTGCGCTGTTCGCAGCGCACCCCAACTGGATTTGGCGTGGCGAACTTTGTGAACATCCGCTCAATCTTTGGCGCACGGTTGCCAAACATCCGAAGGTAAGCGACCGCAGTGTATTTTATGCACTGGCTACGCAGCACGACGCCACCACCGACGGCCACGGCTGGTACTGGATTGGACAGGCCGTGCTCATGGTCGCCGCAACCGGGCGGCAGATTAACGTGCCCCAACTTGTGGTGGTCGTACTCGCGCAGTGGTGCCGCCGCGACGCCTACGGGTCGGACAGCGATGCCTATCGTGCGAAGCGGGGTGAGCGCCGGGAGGCGTCAGATACCAACGCACTCACACTTGTGCCCGCTAACGCCGCTCAGACGGGTGCTGGTGCGTCTGATATGCCTGGGTCGGCGAATGACGCCCATGTTCCTCTTACGCCCGCCATCGCGCCGCTGAGTGCGGGTATAGCCCCTGCGCCGCACCCAGCGGTCGTCGCCTACATCGCCGCCTTCGGACGCACACCAAACGTTGAGCAGACGCGGCGGATCTCAACCGTCACTGACCTCGACGCCTGGCGGCAGGTACTCGCTGATTGGCAGGCCAACGACTGGAAGCCTGGCTCTGTGGCAGGGATGCTCGACCGCTACGCCAAAGCCTGTCCCAGCGTAGGCACGGCACCTGACGAACCCGCGCTCACGCCCGTCCCGATCTACACCCACCCGGGCCTTTCCAGCGACGAGCGCTCTGACTGGATTGGCCGTTGGCATGCCACGCCCAAGGGCGAGCGCGCCGCCCTGTTAGCCCGCCTTGTGCGGGAGCATCCCCTTGAGCCGCAGGAGGACTCGTGATAATCGAGCGGAACGTCCCCTTTGACCTTCACGCCGAACGCGCCGTGCTGGGTGCCATCCTGCTGGAGCGTCAGGCCATCTTGGTTGTCAGCGATGGGCTACGGCCTGACGATTTCTATTTGGAAAAGCACGCCATAATCTACACCGCCATGCTCGCCTGTCTCGCCCGGCGCGTGCCGCCCGACCTCGCCACGGTCGCCGCTGAGCTGCGGCGGCAGGAGCAGCTCGACCTCGTCGGTGGATTATCCTTCTTGGGCGAACTCGTTGCCGAGGTGCCGACGGCGGTCCACGTCGAATACTATGCCCAAGCGGTCACGACGCCGGCGATTCGGCGGCGGCTTATCCAGGCCGGAGGCACAATTGTCGCGCTGGGCTATGACGAGCAGCCCGAGCTGGATGTGACCCTCGACCAAGCCGAGCAGACGCTGTTTGCGGTCAGCCAGCGCCAACGTGGGGCCGACTTCGTGCCGCTAAGCACGGTGGCGCAGGAATACTTTGACCAGGCGCAGCAGCGGGACGAGGCGCGGTTGAGCCCCACGGGGCTGGTGGACCTCGACCTGCGCCTGGGCGGCGGGCTGCGCCCCGGCCAGTTCGTGCTGCTGGCGGCTCGCCCGAGTCTGGGCAAGACGGGCATGGCGCTGAGCATCGCCTACGCGCTGGGGATGCGCGGGCAAAGCGTGGGCGTCGTGAGCTTGGAGATGAGCCGGAGCGAGCTGTTTGAGCGCTTGATTGCCATGCACACGGGCATGGGTACCCAGGAGGTTGGGCCACGGATGCGGCGTGGTGACGAGCGGGTCGTCAACGCCTTGGGGGATTTGTCGCGGATGCCGATTGCCATTGAGGATCGGGCGGGGCTGTCGGTGATGGACGTGCGCTCGAAGGCGCGGCGGCTGGCGGCGGTGCGCCCGCTCGACCTGCTGATTGTGGACTACCTCCAGCTCTTGCTGGGCGATGTTGAGCGCGCCCAGAATCGCAACGAGGAGGTGTCGCGCATCTCGCGGCAGCTCACGCTGCTGGCGCGGGAGCTGCAATGCCCCATCCTGGCGCTCTCGCAGCTCTCGCGGGAGGTGGAGAAGCGGGCGAGCAAAATCCCGCAGCTCTCGGATCTGCGGGACTCTGGCTCGCTGGAGCAGGACGCGGACATTGTGCTGTTCATCTATCGGGGCGACGCTTACGCAGAGGCGGGTACTCCGCGCACGGGCATGGCTGAGATTGTGGTGGCGAAGCAGCGCAATGGCTCGCTGGGCACCGTCCCGGTGCGCTTCGACGCGCCGACCACCCGGTTCACGGATCTGTCTAGTCGGTAGGCCCATCTGCCTGGTGTTTGATGCCCCGCTGCTACCCTAACCGTATGGGGTCTGTGGCGTCGTCGGGGCACGCAGTCGGGCTGTAGGGTGCCTCAAGGATGGCACGAAGCCGCGCAACTGTGGCGTGGTTCGTGCGCTCGACTGCCGCGATGAGTGTCACCAATTCGTCGCGTTCGGCGAGGATGGCGGATAGGGTCGTGCGGTAGGCCCCAGCGAGGGCGGCAAGTCGGCTCAGTGGTGGCTGGGTCGCTCCGCTTTCGTAGCGCACGAGGATGGAGTGGTTTGGCAGCCCAACCGCAGCGGCGGCCTCGCGCATCGTGAGGCCGGCCCCAATTCGCGCCGCACGTAGTCGCCGTCCCACACGATCCTCCAGCCGCTCAGTGTTCATTTACCTCTCCATGCCCAAGGCTAGTCTGCTCAACTGCCTCAAGCTCGTGCCCGGTGACGGCACGGTAGCGGTCTTTGATATAACGCACAATCTCGTCGTAGCGAGCTGCCGGGAGATCGGTGTAGGTACCGACGTTGAATGCCTCGTTGAGCTCTGCCCAGCTCTTGCGGATTGCGGTGCCGGGCGTAAGGTTCGTTCCATGCTCGGCGCGTGCCGCCCCCCACCGCTGCACCATGTGGTACACCGTCCCCCGCTGGGATGGGCTGAAGGTCGCGTCGAGTCGTCGCTCCAGCGCCTGCATTCGGTCACGCAGCTCGTCGAGGATCGTGCGTAGATCGCGGTAGGCTCCGCGTGCGCGATCCTGGCTCTGCTCGATCACGCCCTGGCGGCGCGCCAGTTCGGCGAACTGCGTAAACGCCTGGTCGATGCGGTCGAGTTCGCCGAGGTCCTCGATTGCGCTGCTTGGGCCAGCGGGGAGGCCCGTCAGCTCTGCGAAGGCGCGCTGCACTGCCGTCACCAGATAGGTCTTTACGTAGGAAAAGCGCTCTTGTGCCTTCGCATTGACGCGGCGCCGCTGCACGCTCAATAACCAGGTTGAGACGTTCTCAAGCAGCAAGAAGTCCATCGTCCGAAACTGTCCGCCGCTCTGCACGCGAAATGAGACTAGGCGGAGTTCCTCGTCAAGCAGGATGCGTCGGCGCTGTGGATTCACCGCGAGCCCCAGGGCTTCACAGAGATCGCGCAGGCTCAGGTAGATACGTGCGTCATCGGCGCGGACGGCAAGGACGACGTTCTCGAAGAGCGTGATGGGTAGCTGTTCCCGAGGGCTTGGGGGCGGCGGAATCTCTGGGGCGGACATATGCTGGTTCCTTGTTTGCGTTGTTGCGCGGGCGGGCGTGGTGTGCCTGATGCACCGCGAGGGACGCTATGGTGTCGCGTGGTGTGCCTGATGCACCGCGAGGGACGCTATGGTATCGCGTGGTGTGCCTGATGCACCGGAATGGCCTAGTGCATCGAGTACTGTTTGGCTTATAGAAATAGCCCGTAAAACCCAGGAGCTTCAGCCCTGGGTATTTCACGGCAGACGTGCTTCAAGCGTCTGCACTGCCTGCCTGATGCGGCTTATGAGCGCACGCCCCTCCTGCGAGTCCAGGCTTGGGGCGAGATCGCGCAGACTCTCGACGGCGCGCACTGTTTCGCGGAGTACCGCAAGTGCAAGATCTGCTGAGGCGAGATTCGCTCTGCCGTCGGCGGGCGTTAGCCCGACACGTGTGCCCGCAGAATCCGCATTTTGCGGAATTTGGTCTAGGGCGGCGGGCACTGTGGATGCCGGTGTACTGGGAGCGGAACCTTCGGCAAAATCCGCATTTTGCGGAATTTGGTCTAGGGCGGCGGGCACTGTGGATGCCGGTGTACTGGGAGCGGAACCTTCGGCAAAATCCGCATTTTGCGGAATTTGACCCAGGGCGGCGGGCACTGTGGGTGCTGGTGCGTTGGGAGCGGAACCTTCGGCAAAATCCGCATTTTGCGGAATTTGACCCAGGACGACCGGCGCGGGGGCCGGTGTGCTGAGGGCGGAACCCTCGGCAAAATCCGCATTTTGCGGAATTTGGCCTGACGCCTTGTGCGACTCGCGCGCTTGTGTAATCGTGTCGCGTACACCCTCGATGCGTGGGGCCGTCGCCTGTCCAAGCACCTCGGCCAGCACCTCGGGCGGCGTGGATGGCCGTGCGAGCAGCGCCGCGACCGACTGACCCAGCCAATTGCGGGCCACGGCGTCGGCAAACTGCGGGTTCTGCATGGCCGTCGCGTGGATGTTGAGGAGGCGCTCGGCGCTGTCTGCGCTTGTGTTTGTGGTGTCGAGAAAGACCTGCCACTCGCCGTGCGCGGCGGTGTTGCGGGCTTCGGTCAGCCAGCGGGCGGCCTCTAGTAGCGCCTCACCGCTGCGGCGGCGGGCGCCCACGTAGCGGCGGGCGATCTCCTGAAGCGGTGTACTTAGCTCGCCGATCTGCGCGGGGAGGTCGGGCTCGGTCGGTCGGGCTGCGGTTGAGACTTGGAACGGCATCCCCTTTTGGATCGGCGGCGGCGCTGCCGTCGGCTCACCCGCTCCAAGCATGCCTTTCAGTCGACTCTGGTTACTACTCATAGCGGGCGGCCACCTCCTGGGCTAGGTCGCGGTAGGCGCGTGCCCCGCTGCTGTCGCCGGCGTAGATGCTGATCGGCTGGCCGGATGCGGGCGCCTCGACCAGCTTCACATTGAAGGGGATGGTGGTCTGAAAGACGATGTCGCCGTATTGCTGGCGGATGGTCTCCTCGACGACGAGGTTCACGCTGGTGCGCCGGTCAACCATCGTCACCGCGATGCCGCCGATGGCGAGCATCGGGTTGAGTTGCCGCACAATGGCGATGGTCTCCTCGAGCTGGGGCATCGCCTTGAGGGCGAAGATGTGGGCTTGGAGCGGCACGATGACGGCATCGGCGGCGGTGAGTGCGTTGACCGTGAACACTCCAAGCGAGGGCGGGCTGTCGATGAGGATGTAGTCGTACTCCCGGCGGGCCTCCGTCAGCGCTGTGCGGAGCATCAGTTCGCGCCCGAAGCGTCCGGCGAGGCTCAGTTCGGCCCCGGCGAGGCTCAGCGTTGCCGGGACGAGGTCAACGCCGTAGCTGGTGGCGAGGGTGGCGAAGCCCGGTCCGTAGGTTGGGTTTAGCAGCACTTCGTAGATCGAGTGTTCGACCTGGGTCGGGTCGTGGCCGACCGCCTGCGTCAGATTGCTCTGGGGATCGATGTCGATGAGCAGCACGCGCCGCCCCATCTGCGCGAGCTCGACGCCGAGTGAGAGGGCCGTCGTGGTCTTCCCGGTGCCGCCCTTCTGGATCGCGATGGTGAGCACGGTCATGCGTTGCTGCTACTTTCTAGCTGATCATGGGTGATCACGCGGAAATTCCTGCTTCATCCCAGCGTGCCATCCGAGGATGGTCTTACGGCCAGTCCACAGGCCGGTTTTACGTCTCGATGGAGCCACACAACCGAGACGACTGGTTCAGGCCCCAGCGAGCCGTACGGCCTCATCCCGAATGTTCCGTGCCGCGTTCAGGTCACGGTCAAGCACAGTGTTGCACGCGGGGCACGTCCATGCC
>CAIWXH010000438.1 GCA_903916565.1 uncultured Oscillochloris sp.
GCTTCCACCCAGGAGTACCGCATGACCTCCTCCCATCAGCCACCACCCCCGCCTGAGGCAGGAACGATGGTCAAAATTATCGTCGGTGAACACGACGCGCCATTGGCTGAGGTTACGCCCTACACCATCGCCCTTCCGTCGGAATTACGCCCTGTGCAGCTAGACTCCTCCGTGGGTACGGCCATTGGTGCGATGCTCCATAGCCTGCCCGGCGTGGTGGGAGCGAGCATGCAGGCGTCCTCCACAACCTACCTCCTCACGTTTGCGCCCACTGTCGCGGCACAACTCCAAGGAGGCACCGCCACCTTGATGCACGCGCTGAACGGCGGGGCACGGGCCATCGCGGTCGATGCGACGAGCGGGCGGATGATCGGCACTGGAACGCTGGTTGCAGCCCAGGGGCTGAGTTCTGCCGCGACCGCGATCATGCTCTGGCAAACCCTTGCGCTCGCTACCGCCCAGCATTATCTCCACGCCATGCAGCAGCAGCTCCGCACGATCCATGAGGCGGTGCAAAGTATCCAAGATCTGCTGCTGGCAAAGGAGCAGGCCCGGCTGATCGGCCACGAGCGCTATTTGCAACGCACCGTAGACATGGTGAAACGCGGGGCGACCAAGGAGCTGGATATGGCGGCGATGAGCGTCCAGCTTGAGCAGATGGAGCGCGAGTGCGACGAGGTGCAAGCGCTCATGTACTACCAGATGGAGCGCCAGGTTCCGCACATGGAAACCGCCCCGCTCTGGGCCTGGTTTCCCTGGGAGGTTGAGGGCAATGTCGCCGCTGCACGGAAATATGTCGATGCATTTGATGCTGCGGCGCGTGCGTTTGCCGCCAGCGTGCGGGTAAAGGGGATGATTGCAGCGGTGCGCGCACAGCTCTTCCAGCAAACTCAGATCAGCCTCGCGCGGCTAAAAGAGGCAGGTGAGGATAGCATACGTGGGTATACGCTGATCGTGAAGTTCTACACGCTCATCAGCGCGCGCGGGAAGGATGTCTGGGCGAGTACCGATCTCCCCGGCTTCCTGAATGGTTTGCGCCGAACGCTGGCGCAGCACCTCGCAGAGCGGAGTTCGGCCATCCGCAGTCAGTTTGATCAGCTCGGCAATGATCTCAGCACAACCCAACGCCAGATAACAGGTCTGGGCACGCATCTGCCGCCTGCGCTACTGCTTCAGGTGGATAGCAACGGCATCGTTCAGGTGTATGCGGCACCGCCGTCGGTTGGGTAGCTACCGTTGTCTGTACGAGGTTCGACGTATGTCCATCGCCCGCCACCACGCTGAATGGCTCTCGCTGGTTGAGGTCTCGGGGCCGTTCCTGAGCATGCCGGTGCTGCTGCGCGTCTTTCCGCACAGCCTCGACGCCCACGACCCGGCGGTCAGCCGCAGCGTGCGCCACACCCTGGAGGAGTGGCAGGATAATCAGCAGGGCTTGCGCCCCGACCCGGCCATCCATACGGCCTGGGTGCGCTTCGTGCTGCGTGAGGTGTTGGATTTCCCCGAGGCGTTCCTCGCCACCGGCCCGGCCATCCCCGAGGCGCTCAAGGCGACGGTGGCGGAGCACGGCGAGACCTTGCGCCCTGATCTGGTGATCTCGCGCCAAGCCGCAGAGCCGCAAAGCCGCGATCTGCATAGTGGCGATCTTGGCGGCTTTGCGCCTTTGCGCGAGGCCAAACCCCGCCTGCTCATCCAGATCGTGCCGCCCGCCCAGGATCTCGATAAGCCCCTGAAAGACCATCGCTGGAAGGCGTCGCCCGCCACGCGCATGGCGGAGTTGCTACGCGGCTCCGGGGTGCGCCTCGGTCTGCTCACCAATGGCGAGCGCTGGATGCTCGTCCACGCCCAGCCCGGTGAGACCGCTGGCTTCGCCTCGTGGTACGCCTCGCTCTGGCTCGATGAGCCGGTCACGCTGCGTGCGTTCCGCTCGCTGCTTGGCGTGGCCCGCTTCTACGGGGTGGCCGAACCCGATACCCTGGCGGCGCTGCTCACCGAGAGCGCCGCCAACCAGCAGGAGGTCACCGACCAGCTTGGCTATCAGGTGCGCGAGGCGGTCGAGGTGCTGGTGCAGACCTTCGACCGCATTGATAAGGACCAGGGGCGGGCGCTGCTCCACGGGGTGCC
>CAIWXH010000439.1 GCA_903916565.1 uncultured Oscillochloris sp.
CGGGGGTGTCTTGGCGCCAAGACAGGCGGGGATGGCGGCGCGCCGGCACCGGGGGTGTCTTGGCGCCAAGACAGGCGGGGGCGGATTTTTGGTAGGTTGATCTTGAAGGAGCTCGCATGGCGCGCATCATCACGGTTGCGGTTCCAAAGGGAGGCGCGGGCAAGACCTCGACCACACTCAATCTGGGCGCTGCCCTTGCCGAGCGCGGATACCGCGTACTCCTTGTGGACTTTGACCCACAGGGGAATCTGAGCCTTTCGGTTCGTGCGACCATTGGCACTCCCTCCCTGTACACGGTCATCAAGACATTCATCGCGACATGGGAGCCAGGGCTCGCGCAGGTGATCCAGCCGAGTACGATCCCCAATGTGGATATTGTCCCAACCGATGTCTGGCTGAATGAGGCTGACGAGGATCTGCGCGGGGCCGACCGGCGTGAGTATGCGCTCCAGAAGTTGGTGGAGCCTATCGCCCCGGCCTACGACTTTGTGCTTATCGACACCTTGCCCTACTTCGGGATGCTCGTGAAGAATGCCCTGGTGGCAGCGGATGAGCTAATCATCCCGATGCAGGCCGAGTTTCTCGCCACGCAGTCGATTGCCATGATGCTCAAGCTTGTCGAGCGTATCCAGCGCTCCGGTCTTAATCCTTTGCTCCGTGTCCTCGGTGTGCTCGTGACCCAGGTTGATCTGCGTACGAACATGAGCCGTCAGGCAGAGAGTTACGCGCGCAGCGAGTTCCTGGGCCGGGTGCCCGTATTCCAAAGTACGATCAAGCGCACCGTGCGGATGGCTGAGTCCCAGGCGCTGGGCCAGTCGATCCTCCAGTACGACTCAGACGGCGATGTAGCGGGCGCCTACCGGGCGTTGGCTGAGGAGGTGCTGCGTGCCGCCGAAGCGTAAGGCAACGAGTTTCTTCACGCCGGAGACGACGGCGTCGCAGCCTGCGCGTACGACTGCCGTGGCAGCGTTTGAGCTTCAGGCCGCGCAGACGGCCCAGAGCATCCCGCGCGATCTGCGCGTAGACCGGATCCGACCCAACCCGTTCCAGGCCCGACGCACCTTTGAGGGGATCGAGGAGTTGGTTGCGGCGATCCAGGCCCAGGGTTTCATCAGCCGCCTGCGGGTGCGGCCTGACCCTGCCGACCCGCAGTATTTTCAGCTTGCCTACGGTGAGCGTCGGTGGCGCGCGGCCCAGGCGGTAGGACTCGTGACCGTCCCCTGCGATGTTGCCGCCTACGCGGATGACCAGATGTTGGAGTTTGGCCTGATCGAGAACATCCAGCGTCAAGATCTGAACCCGGTCGAGGAGGGCATCTGCTTCCGGCAGCTTATCGACCAAGGGCGTTACAGCATTCGTTCGCTGGCGGAACGTCTTGGCAAGGACAAGGGCTATGTGGAGGGTCGTCTTGCCCTCGTGAGAGCACCCGACGATGTGCAGCAGCTTGTGGTTCAGCGCCCAGACACCATCGATGCGGCGCGACAGATCGCGAAGGTGGAATCACCAGCGGAGCGGGCACCGCTCATCGCCGGCGTCATGGAGGGGCAGATCACCAGCCGCGACGTGCGCGAGCGGGTACGCACGCGGGCGGCTGCATCGGCGGAACAAACGACTGCAGACGAGGTTCGCGCTATCGAGCGTGAGGTCACCCAGATCGAGCGTGTGCTTGACCGTTGGGCTGGTGTTGCCATGCGTGATGCGACGAATCAGGCGGCGGTGGGTGCGGCAGTGGCGCGATTGATCACGCGCCTGGAGGTACTGTTGAAGCAACGCTGAGGCACATCCGTAGCGGTTGGTGTCTTGGCGCCAAGACACCCGGAGTGACGCGGGCGGCTCGATCTGCGGCTGGAGCACGGGAACGTGGTGCTGCTCATTGAGGTGAAGGTTTGGCGCGATGGCACCGCCGACCCGCTCCGCGACGGCATCGCTCAGCTCGACGGCTATCTCCAGGGGCTGGGGCAGGCTACAGGCTGGCTCGTGATCTTTGATCAGCGCAGCGGTCAGCCGCCTATCGCCGAGCGTACCAGCACCGCAGGTGCGACGACGCCAAGTGGGCGCGACGTGACGGTGATTCGAGCCTAGCACCGGCCAGTATCGTCGAACACCCCTCACGCGATGCTATGCGTGAGGGGTATCCTTTTGCTGTGAGCATCGTATGGGTGTGACCTGCGTCCGTGACCTGCCCTTCCTCACGCAGCGCCTTGCACTGCGGCGGGGCGGATGCCCGCGCCAACGTGAGTCGCCGTGCGAGGAGCTACGGACGCGCCGCACTCCGATGCCAGGGTGGCGACGGCACACCCCGCCCTACGCCGAGGCGGGCGGTGCTGCCGGGCGCAGCGCCTGCTGGAGCAGCTTGGTGGTGCAGGTGGTGACGAACACCGTCAGCACTTGATACTGTGCATCCCAGGTCTGCACCCCTTCGCAGATCAGCACGTCCTCGGGGTTCTTGAGCGCGTCCGCGACCTTGCGCCACTGCTTCGCGCCGATGTAGAGCACG
>CAIWXH010000440.1 GCA_903916565.1 uncultured Oscillochloris sp.
ACATGCTCGGCCAGCCGGTGCGCGATCTCGCGGTAGGTCAGCGAGCGCCCGTCCTCCTCGGGGACGCGCATCCACGAGCCAAGGTGTACCTCGTAGATTGACATCGGCGCCGTCAGCCCCTGGAGCTTGCCGCGAGTCTGGAGCCAGCCGCTGTCGCCCCACTCGTAGTCGTGATCCCAGACCACCGCGCCGGTACGCGGCGACACCTCGTAGAGCGTGGCGAAGGGGTCGGTCTTGTCCTCGTTGTAGCCGTGGAAGCGCGACACGACGTGGAACTTATAGCAGGCGCCCTTGAGCACACCAGGGAGGAAGCCCTCCCAGATGCCCGAGCTGCCACGCGCCGTGAGCCGGTTGATGTCGGTGTGCCAGTTGTTCCAGTCGCCCATCACGTTCACCGACTCGGCGTTGGGCGCCCAGACCGCAAAGTAGGTGCCATCTTGCCCGTCAATGGTGGTCAGGTGTGCGCCCAGCTTCTCGTAGAGGCGGAAGTGGTTGCCCTCGTTGAAGATGTAGATGTCGGCGTCGGTGAGGATGGGCGAGCCGGGCGGGGGCGCGAGCGGGATGACGATGGCGGTGTCGGGGCTGGCGGGCGCGCCCGGCGCGACCAGCACGACGGCGGTGTCGGGGCTGACTGGCTCAGGGGATGCGTCAGCGGGCGGGGCCGACTCGACGGGCGGCGCCGCAACCTGCGGCTCAATGGTCTCTACCGGCTCGGTGGCCTGCTTGCTCCGGCTGCGCCGGGGAGCGTTTGGTTTGTCTGACATAGGTATTCCTTACTATGAGTGTTAGCGGCTTTGCGGCTTGGCGGCTTGGCATGAGCTTGTTCCGGCTTGGCGCGGAACGCCGCCGCAATGGACTTGGTGCCGCCCCCAGACCTGACAGGTGCATGCACCTGTCAGGTCTTTCGCGCAGCATCTCTCTCGCCCCAACTTGGCGCAGAATAGTACTGAATAATCATGTGTTTTATGACACGACCATTCTTTGCACGGGCAATCCGTACCGGCGGGACTACCACCGCCGCTATCCCATTGCCGAAGCGTTTGGGACTACGTGACTCGTTCCTGTCTGCGGATGTCTCGTGGCCCAATCCGGGCGTGTTGCGAGACGACAGGGGGACGACCGCACATCATTGTACGGCACGCGCGCGTTGGCGTGCCAACCACCCCAATGATGTCTTGTGTCGGTGCAACGCACGAGCGTGCGTATCTGCCACTATAGTACGAATGAGCGCCACCGTCAAGGCGCAGAAAACGCGAGAGAACACAACTAAACGCGAGCGTTCTGACAAACGTAAAGAATACCACTAAGCGGGATACTCAGCCAGTTTGGGCGGTTGTTCATCTCGTAGGCCACCTCGTAGAGCGCCTTTTCAAGCACGAAGACTTCCAGCAGGGTTGCGAGATCGCCCCTGGCGGCGGGCACAATCGGCGTACCGGCGACACCGGCCAAGTAGCGCTTGAGAAAGGCCGCGCTCACCCAGAAAGCCCAGAAGTCGGCCCAGCGGCGCAGGCGCGCCGCCTCGTCGGGCGAGACGGTGGTGGCACCGATGCGGCTGAAGTAGCTGCTGTAGGCGGCGTACTGGTATGAGCGCAGCATGCCCGCCACGTCGCGCAGCGGCGAGCGCTTGATGCGCCGCTCGCTGATCGGGCGCACCGGCTCGCCCTCGAAGTCAATTAGCATGTAGTCTTTACCCGTGTACAGCACCTGCCCCAGATGGTAGTCGCCATGCACCCGCGTGCGGGCGGCCTCGATCTTCCCAGCGGTAAGGCGGCGGAAACGGCCCAGCAGCTCTGGCTCGGCCTCGGTCACGCGGGTGGCATCGGCGCGCACGCCCTCGGGCAGCCCCGGCAGCAGCTTGCGTAGCCCCTGAAGCGTCTCGGCGGCGGCGCTTCGCAGCGCTTGGTACAGGCCGCGCTGGTAGTGCAGCGTGAAGCGCTCGGGGGCGAAGGCGGGCGTGCTGCCAGCCGCCAGCGCCAAGTGCAACTCGGCGGTGCGCTGCCCAAGCAGCCCCGCCGCGTCAAGATACGCGCTGACAAATTCCCCGTAGGGCGCGGGCGGCTCGCTGCCATCCGCATCAAGTAGCGCACTAAGCGTGGTCGCCGTCGTGGGTGCCGTCAGCTCGGGGTGCGCCAACACCGTGTCGAAGTAGCTGCTCAGGCCATCAAGCGCAAAGGCGAAGGCATCGCCCTCGTTGGGCACAAAGCCCTGGAGCAGCGCCAGCGTCAGCGGCTCCTCGCCGGGGTGCCCGTACGCAAGCGCACCTGCCAGCGGCGGCGTGTTGGGGTAGCCCGCCTCCTCGGTGAGATAGCGGCCAAGTTCAAGGTCGGGGTTGACCCCCGGCTCAACTTTGCGAAAGAGCTTCATAATCAGGCGTCCGCCGAAGTTCAGCGAACTGTTGCTCTGTTCGCCGCGCATCACCGACGGGTCGAGGTTTGCCCCGTCGCCGATCAGCCCACGCAGCGCCCGCGTCGTGACGGCCTCAAGTTCGCCGCCCCGTGCGCCGCGCAGGCGCCGCCGGTTGACCATCAGATCAAGCAAGGCGCTGCAAAACGCCCGGTCAATCAGCGGATCGTACAGCACCCCCGGCTCCGCGTCAGCCGCACCAAGGCGCAGACGGGCGACAACCGCGTGGCGGGCGTCGGCGACAATCTGACGCGCACGCTCGCCGTCGGCGTAAGCCATGGGCAGCACGTAGGTCTCGGCGCTGCCCTCGGTGTACTGGACGCTGGCAAGCACGATGTGGGCCACGCCGCCCGCGTGGGGCAGCAAAATCGTGTCGGTGATGCTCACGCCTTTGATGGTACGCGCCTTCGCGCCGAACCAGCGCCGTGGGCGCAAATACTGCGGCAGCGCCAGTTCAAGATTCACCTGACGCCCAGCGGCGAAGATCTCGTCCCAGCGTTCGGCGTCCAGCGTGAGCAGCGGCGGCGCAACCGGC
>CAIWXH010000441.1 GCA_903916565.1 uncultured Oscillochloris sp.
CATGCGCCCTCATGAAGACTTCATGCGCCCTCATGAAGACTTCATGCGCCCTCATGAAGACTTCATGCGCCCTCATGAAGACTTCATGCGCCCTCATGAAGACTTCATGCGCCCTCATAAAGACTTCATGCGCCCTCATGTTGGAGACGAAATAGCCCCTGGCTACGGAGGCTTGGGTGAAGCATCCGGCCAGGGGCTATGACTGAAACCTGACACACGTACCTAGAACAGTCCCAGCTCCTCGCGGGCATCCTCAGACATCAGCGACGGATTCCAGAAGGGCGTCCACACCAAGTGGATCTGCACTTCTTCAAGATGCTTATAGACCGCGCTGAGCGACTCGACCTCGCGCTTGGCCTGGTTCATGATCTGCGGGCCAGCCGGACAGGCCGGCGTAGTCAAGGTCATATCAATATCAACTTTGCGCCCCTCATCGCTGACCTCGATGCGATAGACCAAGCCAAGATTGACAATATCTAGCCCAATCTCGGGGTCAACCACATTCTTGAGGGCTGCCCGCACCATCTCTTCAGTGATCATGAGACACCTCGATCATTAACGAAAGACCTGTACTTCTATGATACCATAGTCTTTCGGAAACAAACCCTGACATAGATGTCGCCACGATACGCAACGCAGCGAGCAGGACGTTACCTGCTCGCTTTTGTGTGGCGTGCGACAGGGAGCCTCCTTGTGCTTACGTTGCTGATCACGAACCCGCTGCTGCTGCTCTTCACCGTCTCGGCCATCGGCTATATCTTTGGCCGCATCAAGCTTGGTGGCGTGAGCCTTGGCGTGGCGGCGGTACTCTTTGTTGGCTTGGCCTTCGGTGCGCTCGACCCAAACCTCAAGCTGCCGGAGATTGTCTATCTGCTGGGCCTGGTGCTCTTCGTCTACACGCTTGGCCTCAGCAGCGGCCCCGGCTTCTTCGCCTCGCTTCAGCGCAAGGGGCTGCGCGACAATCTGCTGGTGCTTGGCGTAATCATTATCGGTGCCTTGCTGACCGTCGCTACGCACTTTATCATCGGCGTGAGCGCCCCGATTAGCGCGGGGATGTTCGCGGGCAGTCTTACCAACACCCCGGCGCTGGCGGGCGTGATCGAGCAGCTTAAACGGAGCGGCGGCGACACCCTGAGTGACGCGCTGCTGGCCGAGCCGGTGGTGGGCTATTCGGTCACCTACCCGATGGGCGTCTTGGGCATGATCCTGACGATGTACATCCTGCAGCGGGTCTGGAAGGTGGACTACAGCGCCGAGGCCCGCGCCCAGCCCGATCTTGGCGTCGGCACCGAACATCTGGTCAATCGCACCGTGCGCGTTACGAAGCCAGCCATGGACGGGCGCAATCTCGGCGAGTTGGTTCGCACCTATCGCTGGAAGGTGGTCTTCGGTCGCATCGAACACGATGGCTTTATGCACATTGCGACCAGCGACGCCTACCTCAAGCTGAACGATCTGGTGACGGTGGTCGGCCACGGCGATGCGGTCGATCAGGTGATTGCGCTGATGGGCGAGCTTGCCCCCGAGCCACTTGAGCTGAACCGGCACACGCTTGACTATCGGCGCATCTTTGTCTCGAACCCGGCAGTCGCGGGCAGAAGCCTGCGCGACCTTGACCTGCCGCGCACGCAGGGCGCGATCATCACGCGGCTGCGCCGTGGCGACAGCGAGGTCTTGCCGCACGGCGACACGGTGCTTGTGTTGGGCGACCGCGTGCGGGTGCTGACGCGCCGCGAGAACCTTGATGCGATCAGTAAGTATTTCGGCGACTCGTACCGTCACCTCTCGGAGATCGATGTGGTTTCGCTGGGGCTGGGTTTGGCCCTTGGGTTGCTGCTGGGGATGGTGCCGATCCCGCTGCCGGGAATTGGCACCTTCACCCTGGGCTTCGCGGGCGGGCCGCTCATCGTCGCGCTTATTTTGGGCTGGCTTGAGCGCACCGGGCCGATTGTCTGGAGCCTGCCCTACAGCGCAAATCTGACCCTGCGCCAAGTCGGGCTGACGCTCTTTCTGGCTGGCGTCGGCACGCGCTCGGGCTACAGCTTTGTCAGTACCTTCGCCCAAGGCGGCGGTCTGAGCATTTTCATCGCGGGCGTGCTGATCACCTGCGCGGTGGCGCTAACCCTGCTGGTGATCGGTCATAAGGTGCTGAACATCCCCATGGGCCTCTGCGTCGGTATGTTGGCGGGCCTCCAGACTCAGCCCGCGCTGCTCGCCTTTGCGAGCGAGCAGACCCACAATGATCTGCCGAACATCGGCTACGCGACGGTCTACCCGCTGGCGACGATTGGCAAGATTGTGGCGGCGCAAATGATCTTGGTGCTGCTGAGTTGACGGCAAGGGTTGAGGTGTCAGGTGTCAGGTGTCAGGCCGGGCATATCTTCCCTAAGGTCATGCCGCGCCATCAACGAATAGGTCACGAATAAGCGAATGGCACTGTGACCGGCTATTCGTATATTCGTGACCTATTCGTTGATAGCTCCTAGTAGTCTGTCCGAGCTTGTTTGCGTGGTTCGGCACGTCGGGGCGCAGCATGCTGCGCCCGTACGACCCGTCAGATTAGCTCGGACGGTGTACTAGTACCGCTTTCTGGAAGTCCCTGTAGGGTTGCGCGGTGATTCTCGTTAGGCACGGAGCGCAGTAGCACGCGGTTCGGCCTTCGTGAACTTCGTGAACTTCGTGGTAAAAAACCTGCCGCGTATGTCCGCCGACGTGTACTAGCGGCCTTATTTGCAACGTATTGCAGTCAGCCCCGCGCTGCGCTCGCGTATAATGGCGCCGTGGAACTGACTCTCACCGCTGACTGGACGATTGCGCTTGACAGTGCCAGCCAACCGGCACGCCTGGCTGCCGAAGAGCTACGGGCGCACCTCGGCTTGCTGGGCGCACCCGATCTGCCGGTACGCAGCGCCGCCCCTGGCCCGCGCATCGCGCTGCGCCACGGCCCCACCGGCGACGGCTTTATGCGCGCCCCCGATGAACACGGCCTCGTCGTGCGCGGCGCTGGGCCGCGTGGTTTGCTTTACGCCGTCTATGATCTGCTTGAGGCGCTGGGCTGCCGCTGGGTCGCTCCCGGTGTCGCTGGCACCCATTATGCTCGCCACGCCACGGTGACTTTGCCGAATGTCGCCATCGCCGACCGGCCCGCGCTGGCCGTGCGCGGGCTGATCATCGGCCACGATCATTTCCTCGACGAGGCCGAAGGCTGGATCATCTGGGCGGCACGCAACCGGCTCAACACGCTTTTCGTCCACACCACGATTCACGAGCCAGCCCTGGGCGCGTGTCGTCTGGCCCACTGGCGTGCGCGGCGCCGCACGCTGCTGCCGCTGCTCCGCGAGCGCGGGCTGCGCGTCGAGTTGGGCGGCCATCATCTGCGCGACCTGCTGCCGCGTCGGCTCTTCCGCGACGAGCCGACGCTCTTTCGTCACGACGGCACGCGCCGCACGCCCGACCACAATCTCTGCGTCAGCAACCCCCGCGCCCTTGCGCGGCTGTGTGAAACCGGGGCTGCCTTCTTCAGAGCGTATCCCGAAGCCGAAGTCTATCACCTCTGGCCTGACGATTTGCGGGCGGGCGGCTGGTGTCACTGCCCCACCTGCGCCGCGCTCAGCCCCGCTGATCAGGCGCTAACCGCCGCGAATGCACTGGCTGCGACCTTGGCGGGCGTGCGTCCCGACGCCCGTGTCGCCTATCTGGCCTATCACGACACCGAGGGCGCAGCGGCCCGCGTGGTGCCGCACCCCAACCTGAGCCTGCTCTTCGCCCCGCGCACGCGCAGCTACGCCGTTGGCATCGCCGCGCCCGCCAATGCCACCGTGGCGGCCCGCCTCGACGCAGGCGCAGCGGCCTTCGGCGCGACCGACAACCAACCCCGCGCACAGCGGCCCAACGTGGCGGTCTTCGAGTACTATCTCGACGGCATCCTCTTTAAGTCGTCGCCGCCGCCGCTGGCAAGCGTGATCGCCGCCGACATGGCCCACTATCGCGCCGCTGGCGTCGGAGCCGTCCACGTCCTGCTGACCGGCGACCGGCCCTTCGCCTGGGCACCTGTGAACGCTTACCTCTTCGCCCGCCTGGCCTGGACACCTGGCAGCAGCCCGACGGCACTTATCGCTGACTACGCCGCCGCCCGCGCCCCCGCCTGCGCCGACCTGCTCACCCAAGCTTACGGCGCACTCGAAGCTGCGTGGCAGCCCGCGCTCGCCCGCGACCCCGCGCTGGAACCCCCGGCGCGCCCGACACGCGCCCGCGATCCCGTGGCCGCTCCGCCCGCCGACATTCTGGACACCATCGGCGAGCCACGCCTGACGCTCGAACGGCGTCTTGAGGCAATGCGCGTCGCGGCGGATCACCTAACGCACGGGCGAGCCGTATGGGCCGAAATCTTCGCCGCTGGTGCCGCCGCCCACCTAGCAGACGAGCGGGCCGAGTGGGAACTGGGCGCGCTGCTCCTGGAATTCTTGCGCCTGCGCCAACAACTCTATGTCCTCGCCGCCCGCAATGCCTCCCAGACTGCCATCACCGACGCGCTCGCCGAGGCCCAAGGTGCGCTTGATGCGCTGCTCGCCTGGGCAACGCGCCACGTACCGCCGAACGCTCGTGCCGGCCACCGGCTGCTGCGGGCGGCCTTTCAGCTTCAGCTTGACCACATCGCCGACCGGCGGCTGCTGGCACCGTGGGCACGCCTGGGGCTACGCGCCCGCCGCGCCGCCGACCTGGCGAAGCTGCTGCCGTGGCTGATTCGCTAA
>CAIWXH010000442.1 GCA_903916565.1 uncultured Oscillochloris sp.
CGCGTAGAGGTACATGCGTGCGTCGGGTTCAGTCCACCGATAGCAGCGGCTCCCGACACATTCGACCCCATGCACCGGCGTGATCACCCAAGCTCGCGAGGGCTGATCAGCGCGCCCATACAGCGTCGAGCGAGCGAAACTACTGCCCAGAAAGACCATCAGGCTGGCCGTGAGGCTCACGAGCAGCATCTGAACAAGAAGTCCTGCTCGTGCTTGCTGCTTCACCACCGTGATGACTTTCCTTCGCACAGCCTCACCCAACGTGCGGCGTAGTATAGCAGCACCTGTGTCTGCCCGTATCCGAGCTACCGCCGCAGCAGCGCCCCGAGCAGCGCCGCCGTCACGTCATGGTGGCGATACGGCGGCGGCGTGCGGCGCGGGTAGGTGCGATTACTCAGCACCACCAGCGTCAGCCCGCAGGCTGGCACGCCAACCAGCGCAGGCCCGGTGAAGCCCGTGTGGCCGAAGCTGCCGCGTGGCGCCGCCCCCATAAAGTGCGCCCGGTCGAGCATCCAGCCCAGGCCGCTCCGCACCGGCTCGCCGGTCAAAGATCGCAGGGCCACCGTATAATCGCGCAGCGCCGCCGCCACCGTCGCCTCGCGCAGCAGTTGCTGCCCGCCCCACGCGCCGCCTTGCAGCCACATGCGCGTGAAGCGTTCCAGGTCGCTTGCCGTGCTGAAGAGGCCCGCGTGGCCCGCCACGCCGCCCAGCGCGTAGGCGCTCTCGTCGTGAACCACGCCGCGCACGAGGGTGCGCCGCCACGTTTCGTCCCACTCGGTTGGCGGAATGCGCGGCCACAGCGCCGCAGGCGGGCGAAAACCGGTCGCCTCCAGCCCGAGCGGCTGGCTCACCAGCGTCGTGATGGCCCGGTCAAGCGGCATATCGGCCACGACCGCCACGATTTCGCCCAGCAGCAGACTGTTGATGTTGGTATAGGCCACCGTGGTGCCGGGCGGGTGAATGGGGGTCGTCGCCCAGACCGCCGCCCGCACGCCGGTGGCGCCAGCTTCACGCAGCGCGGCCAGCCGCAGATCCAGCCCCGAGCAGTGCGTCAGCAGGTGGCGCACCGTGACGCCCCGTGCCGCCAGCCCCGGCAGGTAGCGGGTCGCCTCGGCGTCGAGGTCGAGCAGCCCCAGATCGTGCAAGGCCAGCGCCGCCGTCGCCGTAAAGACCTTCGTCAGCGAGGCGATGTCGAAGCAGTCGTCGGGCGTCACGGGGCGCGAACCGGCATCGTCGTACATCGTCGTGCCGTAGGCCCGCCGCACGAGCGGCACGCCCTCGCGGGTAGCCAACACCACCGCCCCAGGGAAAATCCGCTCGGCAATCGCCTGCCCAACGCGGGCCGCAATGAATGTGTCCATCTTATTTGTACGGGCGCCCACGAGGGACGCCCGTACCGTACTCCACCATAACGATGCCCTGCGGCTTTGCGGCTTTGCGGCTTTGCGCGAGATCTCCCCAGCAGTGTGTGGAACCGCCATAGACGGTAACGCTGCTACGAACCTTGTTTTAGCGCACAAACACCCCCCGGCGCACGGCGATCTCTAGCACCCACAGGCCCAAGGCCAGCCCCAGCAGCCACGGCGCCAGACCGGCATCCTCAGCGACGGAGGGCGGGGCCGGGCGCTCAGTCGGCGCGGCGGCGGTCAGCACTTCGCCCCCCGTTGCGGCTGCGAGCTGCGCCAGCAGCGCACGGCCCGCCTCGGCATCGCCGGGCTGCTGGTACTCGGGCGCGACGGGCTGCACGTAGCCCACATCGCGCCGCTGGATCGCCCCGTCGCGTACGAGCACCACCGAGATCGCGTAGGCGCCGGGATTCGGCAGCGTAAGATCCTGGGTGTAGCGCCCCGGCGCACTCTGCCGCACCTCAAAGCTGTGCTGCACGCCGTCGGGCAAGGTCACCCGCGCATTCACCGAGGCCAGGTCAAGCGGGGTGCCGCCGGGCAGCAGCGCGTCTACCACGAGGCGTCCTCCGCCGGGGCGCGGCTCAACCCGCACTTGCAGCGGGCCGCTATCCGGCTCAGGCAGCGTATAGCGCACCATCTGCGCCCAGAAGCGCTCGAAGCCCGCCCAGTGCGTCCAGTCGGTCGCCCACGGCTCACGCGCCGAAGGCGTCCAGGCGACCGCCCGCCCAAGGCCGTACTGCCACACCGCCAGCAGCGGGTCTTTTTCAGGCGATTCCAGCACCACCTCGGCACCGGGGCGCGGCGTCACCGCCACATAGCCGCGCAGTCCCGGCAGATCGGCTGGCGCGAAGTCGCGCATCAGCGGGTGCGGCTGGCTCAGGTTCGCCCGCAGATTGCCCTCGAAAACTGGATTCGCCCGGGCGATCTGGCTCTCAAGCAGCGTCAGGCGCGGGATGTCCTCGGGATGGTCGGCGAAGTAGTAGCGCCCGCCGCCCCAGCGCGCCAGTTGGTCGAGCAGGGCGATGTCCGAGTCGGCGCCAATCGCGATGGTCGAGAGCGTGATCTTCGCCGCCCGCGCGGTCTCGACGAGCCGCTGGTAGAGTGCGTAATCGTTGCTGTAGCTGCGTCCGTCTGTCAGCAGCACCGCGTGGCGTGCGCCCGTTAGCTGGCTCGCCAGCGCCGGTAAACCCTCGGTCAAGGCGGCCTCAATATCGGTGCCGCCGCCGCTGGGCAGCACATTGACCGCCTGCTGAATCGTCGCTAGGCTCGCCGCAGCGCCAACTTGGCGAAACGGCACCACCCACAGCGTGTTCGTATCAAACGCGAGAATCCCGATGCGGTCATCGGGCTTCAGGCTCTCGGTGGCGAGCAGCGCCGCCTCTTTCGCCATGTCGAATTTGCTCACCCCGGCGGCGGCGGTCATGCTGGCCGAGCGGTCAACCATCAGCAGTAGGGCGAGGTTGCCGCGCTCGGGGCGCGGCGGTGGATCCATCGTGACCGGCAGCGCCGCCTCAAGCGGCGTGCCCTTATAGGCGCCCAGCGTGAATGAATTCCGCCCGCCCACGGCGACCAGCCCCCGCCCTTCGCTGCGGACAAACTCGCGCACCCCCGCCATCTGGTCAAGCGAAAGCGCGCTGGCGGGCACGTCCAGCAGCACCATCCCGTCGTAAGCTGCCAGCTCCGACATGCGGGCGGGCAGCTTAGCGGGGGCGATCTGCTGCGTCTCGACGCCCTGGCGGCTCAAGGCGTCGGCGATCAGCGCCCCATCTTCGGCGCGTTGGGCCACCACCAGCACCCGTGGGGGCGGGTTGACCACCGCCGTCGCGCCGACCAGATTATTCTCGCTGAAGGTGTCGCCGGTGGTCAGCTTGAGCTCGGCCCGTAGCCGCAGCACGCCGGGGGCCGTGGCCCGGTGGCGAAAGGTGAACTGGGCCTCGCCCGGCGCCAGTTGCACTTGTTGGTCGCCCAGCAGCGCCTCGCCGTCCCACAGGCGCAGTTGGCCGACCACGCTGCCGCCTGCACCACCGGGCGCGGGCGTTGCGCGTACCGTAATGGCGATGGGGAATGCTTCGCCCACCCGCAGGCTGCGCGGTGCGCTCACCTCGGTGATCGCCACCTCCGGCAGCGCCACCTGTGGGAGGGTTGGCACCACATCAATCGTCACCCCAGCCTCGGCAGCGCGGCGTGCTTCGGCCAGGGCATCGCCACTTGTCGCCACGCCATCAGCGAGCAGCACCACGCGCCCGCCGTCGGGCAGCAGTTCGCGGGCGGCCCGCAGCCCGTTCGCAAGGTCGCTGGCAGACGGGTCAGGCAGCACTGGTGTCTGTCCCGGCGCTGGCGTGTGTTGGGGGCCGCTCACCACATCAGCGCCGAAGTAGAGCACGCGCACCTCGTCGCTGGCGTTCGCAAGATTCGCCGCCCGGTCGCGCAGGGCCGCCCGCATTTTCGCCGTCAGGCTGGCCGACTGATCGACCAGCACCACCGTTGGCCCCACCGGGGGCGGTGCCGCGCCGACCAGCGGGTCAGCCAGGGCGAAGATCACGCTGGCGAGGGTTGCCAGCCGCAGCGCCAGCGCCGCCGTCGGCACGCGCATCCCGCGCCAGCGCCAAAGCAGGGCCGTGGTCGGCAGCAGCAGCAGCAGCCAGAGCAGGTGTGGGTTGCGGAAGATCATAGGCTCAAACCTCAGCCGGGGCACGCCGACGGCCATGGACGTACGCCCACTCGCCAACCATCACCGCCAGCGCCACCGCCGCCAGCCACGGCCAGAGCGGTTGTCTGGCGGCGCTCGCCGTGTCAGTTGGGGGCGGGGGCCGTCGCGCATCGGGCAGATCCCGTGGCGTCAGGTCAGACTCAACTGCCGCCCCTGCGTTGACCGCAAGCTGGCCCGTGGAAAGGGTACGCGCATCGGCCCGCTCGGCCAACGTGTAGACGCCCGGCTGATCCAGGCTCAGCGGCAGACGCTCGCCAGGAACCACCGTCAGCACCTGCACTGTCCCATCAGGCGCTGCAACCTCCACGCGGGTCGCACGCGGATTCGGGATGATCTGCGGCTCGTCGCCGAGCAGCGCCGCAACCGGCAGCGGCGTCGGGGTCAGGTCGCGCACGGTACGCGCCATCAGCAGCGGGAAGGCCAGGCGCGGCATCAGATTGCCCTGGGTCAAATCGAAGCTCCAAATCGCCACCTCGCTCCGCTCCACGCGGCCCCGCAGCATCAGCGGCTGCTTGTCCCGTGACAGCAGCGCCACGGCCCAAGCGGGCGGCTCAACGGTGCGTGTCGGCCCAAACGCGACGCTGTCCAGGCTGACGCCGTCGAACAGGGCTGCGCCGGTCGCGCCTATCTGTAGCGCTTGATTGCTAGGCGTGGGCTGTAGCTCCTGGCGGTCAGGCGTGGGCGCGGCTGGCGGCTCATGCACCGTCAGCAGCGGCGACCCGAGGGGCGGATTGATCACCAGCACCCCGCCGCCGGGCCAAGCCGCAGGCAAGAATCCGTCGAAAATCGTCAAGTCGGCGCTGCCCGCCTCAACCGCGCTGGCGTAGAGGTTCGGCGCGACGCTCGCCACAGTCAGACCCGGCATCGCCCGCAGCACCCGCTCAAGGGTCACCGGCTGTGTGGCGACAATCAGCGCGTTCAGCGGTCGCGTCTGGGCGAGACTCAGGCTCGCCGTGTCGTCGGCGGGCAGCCCATCGCCACCGTCGAGTTCAGCCCGCAGCAGCGTAATTCCGCGTGGCACCGTCCAGGTCAGCTCGGCCTCGCCATTTGCTGCCAGGCGCACCGCACGGGTGTCCAGCAGTTGGTCATCACCAAAGAGGCGCAGCACCGTCTCTAACGGCGCTTGTCCCGCGTTGACGGCCCGTGCGTAAACCTGTACCGGCCCGATGGTGCCGCGCTGGCGCGTGGCGAGACTCACGATGGCGCGGTTATCCACGGGGCTGCCCACCTCCGTCCAATCAACCGGGAGCGTGGCCGCTCTGGCGGTCAGCGCTTGTATCTGCACGGCGGGCAGGCTCCCGTCGGTTACGACCACGATGCGGGCACCGGATTGGCCTTGCAGATCCGCCTCGGCCAAGGTAAGCGCGCCAGCCAAATCGGTGCCGGTACCGCCTGCGCGCAGCCCATCGAGTGCGGCGAGCAGGCGAGCGGCACCCTCGGGGCCGGCGGTCGCAACGCGATGTGGCTGCGGTGCCGTGGCGATCAGAGTCACCGTCTCCTGGGCGTCCATCCCGCTGATCAGCCAGCGCACCCGCGCCCGCGCCGCCTCAAGGCGCGTTCCGCCGTCTGCCGCCGGGGCAGCCATGCTGGTTGAAGTGTCAACGATCACAGCGATGTGGTGGGCCTCGCCAAAAAGCGCGAGGTTCCACTGCGGGCGTGCCAGGGCTAGGCCGATCATCATCGCCGCCAGCAGGTGCAACAGCAGCAGCAGCGTCAGCGGCAGACGCTGGCGGCGCTGCGCTTCCTGTTTCGGGGCCAGCAGGTGCCAGAGCAGCAGTGACGGCACGACCACGCGCCGCCGTCGCTCCCGTAACATATGCAGGGTAACAATGACCGGGAGCGCCAGCAGCGCCAGCAGGCCAAGCGGTGCCAGCAAGCTCATTCAGTCACCTCTCGCTCACGGTTCAAAAGCGGCACGTTTCGCATATAGCAATCCTACAGCGGTTGTTGCGCGCCCGCCCGGTGGCTGAAGCCACGGGCTACGCGGTGCGAAGGCCGCCTGCGCGGCCTGGATGAGCCTGCGAAGGCAGGCTTCGCAGATCAAGCGCCGGGGACTTCAGTCCCCCGGCGGGCGATGGCAGGTGACCGCGTACCTTCTGCGGTATTGTGTTGGCGGCGTTGCGGCGTTGCGGCGTTGCGCGAGATCGCCCCCGGCATTGTGGAGATCAGCGCCCGCGCCGCTCAACTCAGCACCCGGCGCACCCGCAGATACGGGACGACTTGCTGCTCCAGCGGCCAGTGGCTCATCAGCGGGGC
>CAIWXH010000443.1 GCA_903916565.1 uncultured Oscillochloris sp.
CCTCGGCACAAATTGCGCCGACAAGGACGGGCTGGTTGGCCTCGACTAATCTGCGGGCCAGCGCCAGCAGTGCGCCATGATACTGGAGCGCACCACGGAGGCCCCGCGAAGGAGGCGGTGTTTGCACCCGCCATGCCGGCCAGGATGGTTGGCCCATCAGGTTCAAGGGTTGCAGTGCATCAATACGGCGCAGCGCCGCCAGCGCCGCCGCTCCATCGCCCTGCGCCACGTGCTGCTCGGCCAGCCGCAGCAGGATGTCGGAGCGCGTGCCCTGGGCGAGAACAAGGTCGCTCGTCGTCAGTACCTCGTCATAGATGGAACCCACCTGCGCCAGATGCCCCGTGCGCGCCAGAACCTCCGCCGCATCCAACAGCATGTCGCAGCGAGTGATCACGTTCTCCAGCATGAAAATCAGCGGCAGCGCCGCCGTCCCATGATCAAGCTCCAACAGGGCCGTCGCGGCCTGCCGCCGCAGCCGATCGTTCAGAGAGCGGCTGGTGCTCAGCTTCCCCAGGAGCAGGTTGTGACGCCCGATGCGTACCAGCGTCTGGCTGATCTCACTGTAGAGGTCGTCGTCATCGTCCAGGCGCACCTGACGGGTGAGGTGGTCGAGCATCGGCAGTAGCAGCGCTTCTCCCGCCTCAGCCTGCCCACGCTCGATCAACAACTGAGCGGCAAGGGTGCGTAGCCCGAGCCAGAGCGCGTTGGAATGGAGATCATTGATCAGCGCAAGGCTTTGTTTGATCAGCGACTCTGACTCGTCAAGCGTGGTCACGGCAAGACAAACCGCCGTCCAAGTGCGTTGCATCCGGGTCATCTGCGCCGGATCGAGCCTGCGATCAAGCAGATCGCTGGCGGTCATTTCAGGAACCATACCCGTGCGAACGAGGGCGCACAGGACGAGCAGACCAAGGCGGATCAGGTGCAGGACATCAGCCGTCGCAGTAGCGATGACGTGCGGGGAAAAGGGCTGGAGCGCCACGGTGCAGAGCGCCTCGATCACGTCGGCATCACCGCTCAAGAGCAGATCCAGCAACTTCGCCGCATGATCGTGTTCTTCGTCCTGCAATTGATCCGCCAGGTGTTGGGGTGACTCTGCCCACAACGCACCAAGCAAACTCTGGGCACGGGCGACCAGTTGCGTGGCAGCGCTCGGCTGCTCGGCTTGGCGCAGCGCTTGGGCAAGCTGGAGGAACACCACGCTTTTGCCCAGCGGGTCGCTCAGCACCTCCGCGATGCTGAACGCCTCCTGCGCTCTACCGACGCGCACCAGCAGCACCAGCAGATCCACAGGGAGGGCATCCGCTTGGCTGGCAATCCGGCCACGCCGCAGGCTATAGTCGTAGAGGCGCGGGAGCAGCACAAGGCTGCGGGCACGATCCTGATACCCAGCGGCAATGACCGCATCGCGGGCGGCGTCAAGGTCGCGCAGCATACTGCGCCCGCTGGGGTCAGCCTGCATCTGGGCGTGGCAGTAGGCAGCAGCATCAAGCACCTGCCAGAGGCGTTCGTAGCACGCAGCGGCAACGAGATGCGCGACCAAGGATTGTCGGGCGTAGGCCCGCTGCTCGGCCACCAGCGCCACGTCCGTCGGCTGCCAGATCAGCGCCACGTCACCGGCGGCGCACCAGTCAGCGAGGCGTTGGTGGTAGGCGCGCTCATCAGCCGGAGTGACGTGCGACTCACGTTCGAGGTGGTGTGCGTCTTCGCGCAGAAAATCAACCAAGCGCAGGTGGAAAAGGGCGTACCGCCCCAAGCCATCGCAGGTGAGCAGGTCATCCAGGTCGGCCAAGGCCGCCACACAGACCGCCGACGTGAGGCCGAGGAGATCGCCGATAGCCGCTGGGCTGAGCGGGTCGCGGGCGGCGAGCAACAACCCGAGGATCGGCTTTCGCTGCATGCGCCAGCAGGGACGAGGGCGGTGCAAGCGGTTGAGCTTGAGCGCAAAGAGGTGGCCCGGGCGGGTGAGCACCTGGGCGATCAGTTCGTCAGGCGGTGGCCCAGCGGGGCGGGCCAGTTCAGCCGCGACCAGATCGAGGTAGAGCGCATTCCCCGCCATCGCTGTGTAGCAGCGGTTCACGAGTGCCGGGTCGAGGTCGCGCACCCCACGATGGTGCAGAACGAGGTCGAAGTCAGTGCGGCTAAGGGTGGGCAGCCAGTAAGTGCGTGTCGGCTTACACAGTTCTAAGCGGCGCAGCGCATCGTGCGGACGGGTGCCGAGAACGAAAACCACCCCAGGCGGCGGCTCCAACGGTAGAAAACTGAGGTCACACGCGCCATCGGCATCCGCCGCAAGTTGGTCGAGACCATCAAGCATGATCAGTTCGCGGCGACCAGCAGCGGCAATTGTCCGCAACGCCTGGGCGAAATAGTCACGCAAGGCGGCGCGGCTCGTGGTGGCGACATAGATAGCTGGGAGGCCGTGCTTGAGGATGAGTTGGGCAAGCAAATTGTGCAGCAGCGCAACGTCGTGATCGGGGCCGGGTCGCAGCGGGATGAAATGCTGCACCGTCTGCTCCGGGTCATCGTCCTGGAGCAGACGGGCAATCAGGCTACTCTTGCCTTGCCCAGGGTCGCCACTGATGATCAGGTAGCCGCCAGTGGCTTGGAGTGCAGCGAGTTCAACACGAACGGCGGCCAATTCGCGGGTACGGCCAACGAAAGCTGCGAGGCATCTGGCGATAAAGCCGGAGTGGTCATGCCGCAGAGCGCGCACCTGCACAGACGATGGTGTATTCAAGGTCTCCTCCGGTAGATCGGTTCGCGGCCAAAAGAGCGGGGGGCGCGTCTGCTACGCCCGAATCACCAGCACCAAGCGACCACTCGGCGCAGTGACTTCCTCGGTCGTCGTGCGCTCGGCAATGGGGGGCTGACCGCGCCGTTGGTCGAAGATCACCAGCCAGCCGGTAGTCACGCCAAGCCCCTGGAGGTACTGGTCAAATTGATTCACGCCGTCGCGGAGCGGATCGGGCGTTCCATCGCGCCAGACCTTCACCTCAATGGGCAGCACCACCTCGCCGTATTCCAAGCGGAGATCGAGACGGCCCCACCCCACGGCCAGTTCGCGCTCGACGCGCCCGCCGCCATTCGCCACCCGGTCAAGGAAGGCCATCAGCACCAGATGCGGCGCAATTTCGTGATAGGCGGTCGTGCCGAGCAAGGGCTGGCCGTGCTGCCGCCAGAAACGCAGAAACGCCTCGCGCAAGCGGGTCGCATCCAACCGCCCCTGCATATCCAGCCACGTTGGCAGGAGCGCTGGGAAGAACGCTCGCGTGGTGGTGGTGAGACTCCGGGCAATAATGGCGCTGTAGATCGGGTTGGCGATCACCAATCCGGCGTGCGGATCGAGTCGCACCAACCCCAGATCCTGGACAAACTGCACATCATCCACGGGGAGTTCCGTGGGCACGGTGCCCGCAAGGATGGGTTCGATCAGCGCCCGCACCCGTGGTTCCCGCAACCGTTCCGCAAGACTGTCGAGGTGGGTGTCTTGGCGCTGAATGAGCACGGCTTTGGCCGCCTCAAGCTGAAGGTAGTCAATGGGCTGCGCCGGGTCGGGCGCGATTACCTCAACCGCTTGGCGGGCAAGCGCATTGACGAGCCACGGCTGGCCTTGCGTAAGTTCAAAGGCGTGGGCCACCGCCGCCGGAGTGAAGACCTGCCCAGTATCTGCCGTGTGCTGAGCATAGAGCGCCGCCACCTCCGCCGGGGTGAAATCCTGGAGCGTCAGCGACTCCGCCTTGATGTTGAAGGGACTGGCGGTGGTGAGCCGCTCGCTTCCCCCGGAGGCCACCTTGTAGTCGCGCACGTCACGCAAGCCAATCAGCGCGAGGGCGTGGGGAAAGGCA
>CAIWXH010000444.1 GCA_903916565.1 uncultured Oscillochloris sp.
AGGCATAGTGGGCGCGGAAAATCGCCCCGCTGGGGAAATGGGTGGGGGACACGGGGACGTATGATGTGCGCCCCCTGTCCCCGTGTCTCCGTGTCCCCACGTCCCCGTGTCTCCGTGTCTCCGTGTCCCCACGTCCCCGTGTCTCCGTGTCTCCGTGTCCCCACGTCCCCGTGTCGCTACAGCAACTCTTCCGCCAGATCAATCGCCTTGAGCAGCGCAGCGGCCTTGTTGCGACTCTCCTGGTACTCGCCTTCGGGGTCGCTGTCGAAGACCACGCCGCCGCCTGCCTGCATATAGGCGATGCCGTTCTGGACGACCAGCGTGCGGAGGGCGATACAGGTGTCGAGGTCGCCGTTGAAGCTGACGTGGCCGACGCAGCCCGCGTAAACGCCCCGGCGCGTGCCTTCCAGCTCGGCGATAATCTCCATCGCCCGAATCTTGGGCGCACCGCTGACGGTGCCAGCCGGAAAGCAGGCCCGCAGCGCGTCGAGTGCGCTCAGATCTTCACGGAGCTGGCCGGTCACGTGGCTGACGAGGTGCATCACGTGGCTGTACTTCTCGACGAACATAAACTCGGGCACGCGCACCGTGCCCGGTTTGCTGACTCGGCCAATGTCGTTGCGCCCCAGGTCCACCAGCATCAGATGTTCGGCGCGCTCCTTCTCGTCGTGCAGCAGCTCCTCGGCCAGCGCGGCATCCTCGGTGACATCGCGGCCCCGACGGCGCGTGCCCGCGATGGGGTGCGTCAGCACCTCACCCTCCTGCACGCGCACCAATAGCTCAGGCGAGGCCCCGACCAGATCGCCCTCGGCGGTTCGCAGCAGAAACATGTAGGGCGACGGGTTGATCGTCCGTAAGGCGCGGTAGATCGTCACCGGGTCGGCGGTCGTGGGCCGCACAAAGCGCTGCGACGGCACCACCTGGAAGATGTCGCCCGCTGCGATGTACTCCTTCGCCCGCAGCACATTGGCGTGGTACTGCTCGCGGGTAACATTCGACACCGGCGCGCTGCGTGGTGGCTCGGTCTGACTGAGCGAGTGCGGCTCGTAGTTGCGCGGGGGCGCAGCGTCGTCGCTCCGCAGATGAGCGCTCGCGTCAACGGGCTGGCGCAGGCGCTCGACCAGCGCCTCGATGCGCTCGGTCGCCCGCCGGTATTCCTCCTCCAGATCCGGGGCGTCCAGGTGGACGTGCGAGAGGACTTTGATTTTATGGCGCAGATGGTCAAAGATCAGCAGCGTGTCCACAAACATCCACAGCCCCTCGGGCATCGCGTAGTCGCAGCCCTCAGGCACCGGCAGCCGCTCGAAGTAGCTGACCGTCTCGTAGCCAAAATAGCCCACGGCCCCGCCGACGAAGCGCGGCAGATCGGGCAGGCGTACGGGCCGGTAGGCGTTGAGGTAGCTGCCCAGCACCACCAGCGGATCAGTGTAGGGCAGACTCTGCTTGTAGCCGCCTTGGGTTGCTTGGGCGACACCCTTGTCGAGGCGCAGCACCAGATACGGGTCGCAGCCAATGAACGAGTAGCGCGCCAAGTGCTGACCGCCCTCGACACTTTCCAGCAGAAAGCTGTGGCTGCCGTGGGCCACCTTCAGATAGGCCGAAACCGGCGTCTCAAGGTCGGCCAAAATCTCGCGGTAGATGGGACAGAGGTTGCCACGGTCGCGCAGCGCGTGGATCTCGTTAAGCGACGGGGAGTACATACGGGTATCCTAGCTCTATACTTTTGGCCCACACAGGGCTTCTTGCTGCGCTCGAACTGACACCTGAAACCCGACACCTGAAACCTTGGCTTACGCCGTCGGCAGCACAAACCCAACCTTCGCCATCACCTCACGGATCTTCGGCTCGGCCACGGCCCTGGCCTGCGCCGCGCCAATGGCGAGGATGCGGTCAAGCTCGTCCGGGTCGGCATTCAGTTGCTCGTAGCGCTCGCGAATGGGGCGCAGAGCTTCGACCACGACCTCGGTCACGTCGCCTTTGAGCGCGCCGTAGCCCTTGCCGACGAAGTGCGCCTCAATCGCCGCACGGCTCTGGCCGGTGAACAGTTCGTAGATCTGAAGCAGATTGTTCACCCCGGCGCGGGCCGGTTCGTCGCTGAAACCGATGCTGCCGATGGCATCGGTGACGGCGCGCTTGAGCGCCCAGCGGATTTCGTCGGGGCTGTCGTTAATGCGAATAGCGTGCCCGCGTGAGAAGTCGCTCTTGCTCATCTTGGCGGTCGGATCGTTCAGCGCCATCACGCGGGCACCGCTCTCACGGATCACCGGCTTGGGCACCACAAACGTCTCGCCGTACAGCCCGTTGAAGCGCTGGGCGATGTCGCGGGTCAGCTCGACGTGCTGCTTCTGGTCTTCGCCCACCGGCACCTCGTCGGTGTCGTACAGCAGAATGTCGGCAGCCTGGAGGATCGGGTAGTCGAGCAGGCCCGTCAGCACGCTCTCCTGCTTCTGGGCCTTCAGCTTATATTGGGTCATCCGCTCAAGCCAGCCCAGCGGCGTGACGCAATTCAGCACCCAGCAGCCCTCGGCGTGAGCGCGCACGTGGCTCTGCACAAAGAGCGTGGTCTGCTGCGGGTCAATCCCGGCGGCGATCAGCAGCGCCGCCAGCTCGCGGGTCTGACGGCGCAGCGCCGCCGGTTCCTGCGGCACCGTAATCGCGTGCAGATCCACAATGCAGATAAAGTTCACCTTCTCGCCCTGGCCCGCGACCCACTGCTGGATGGCGCCCAGGTAATTGCCGATATGCAGCATCCCCGAGGGCTGAATGCCCGAGAAGACGCGCTTCTGCTTGACGGTCATATACGGCTCCTGTTGGGGCGAAGCATTTGCTCTGCAAATGCTTCGCCCTTACAATCACGATAGTCGCACTAAGCAAACTGGAAGAGGTCTCCCCGTGCCACGCCTGTACCGCCACCTGCTGTTGGGCCTCATCGCCCTCATCCTCGCGGCCCTGTTTCCGCTGGCCCCGGTTAGCGCCCAAGGCGCTGCCTCGTTCACGAGTGTCAGCCCCGTCGTTGCCCCGCTTGAGCCGGTGGTGGTCAATGTGCATGTGCAGGGCTACAGCGGGCCAGCCACGCTGCTGATCTTCGACGCCAAAGGCCGGGGCGTGGGCACCTTCCCGCTGAGTCTGGCGGGCGACTATGGCGCGGTGGCGGTTACGCCGCGTGGTGCGCTGGGCAACCATTGGGCCGCGCTCTTTCTGGCTGATGGTCGGCAGGCCACCAACGGCATCATCTACCGCCTTGACGCGCAGACGACGGTGCGGAGCGGCGTCGCCGCCTTCGATCAGCTCTACGAGCGCGTGCGGGGCTTTGTCAGCGCCACGCGCACCAGCTACGACCTGAACGGTCGCCCGGTGGCGGGCTTCCGTTCGCCCGATAGCCCGCTGCTCTGGCTGCGCGACCACTATTATCAGAACCGGGCCTTCCGCTATTTCGAGAGCGATCTGACCAGTCTGATCGAGGCCAACGCCGCCGCGCAGAACCCCGCGACGGGCATGCTGCTTGACTATCTGCCGCGCCCCACCTGGGGCATTCCCGGCAAACGCACCCCCGTCGAGGCCGATGTCGAGTATCTCTACGTGCAGTTGGTCTACGAAACCTGGCAGACCACCGGCGACACCGCCTGGATGCTGCGCCTGCTCCCCTCGCTGCAAAAGGCGCTGAACTACACGCTCACCAGCCCCGAGCGCTGGGAGCCGACGCTGGGTTTGGTGAAGCGGCCTTTCACCATTGATACCTGGGATTTCGAGTACGGGCCGACGACGATTGACCCGACGACCGGCAATCCCGCGCCGCGCCACTGGATCGACGGCCAGACCAAGTGGGGCATCTTCCACGGCGACAATACCGGCCTGGCTGAAGCGCTGCGCTCGCTCGCGCTGATGGAGCAGCAGGCGGGCCAGTGGGATCTGGCGGCGCAACGCCGCCAACTGGCCGACGACATCATGGTGCGCCTGAACCGCCTGAGCTGGAATGGCTCGTTTTACACCCACCACGTCAAGCTGGTGCCCTTCAAGGTGCCGGGCGTTGACGAGGCGACCCAGCTCAGCCTCTCAAACGCCATTGCGCTAAACCGGGGCGTGCTGAGCGTCGTGCAGGGGCGGGCCATTCTGGCCGAGTATCAGCGCCGCCTGAACGACCCCCGGCGCACCGCCTTCGCCGAGTGGTACAGCATCGACCCGCCCTTCCCGGCGGACGCCTTTGGCCTGAACTATCGGCTGGGCGAGCGCCCCGGCGAATATGTCAACGGCGGCGTGATGCCGCTAGTCGGCGGCGAATTGGCCCGTGGCGCTTTCCGCTTCGGCTACGAGAGCTACGGCTTCGACATTCTGTACCGCTACGACGAACTGCTGCGGCGCACCGGCGCGAGTTATCTGTGGTACTACCCGACGGGCGGCATCGCCACGGCCAAGGAGTTCCTGCCCACCGACGGCTGGGGTTCCAGCGCGATGCTCGGCGCGCTGGTTGAAGGTGCCGCCGGCATCGAGGACACGGGCATCACCTACAACACCGCCACGCTCAGCCCGCGCTGGCTGGCCGCCCCGCGTGACCAAGTCACGCAGGCGTACGCCGTGGCGCGTTACGCTGCCTCGGGCGGCTACGCCGCCTACACCTGGCGCTACGAACCGGCCAAACTCAGCGGCGAGGCCCGCCTCACCATCGAGGCAACGAGCAGCGGCGACGCGCTGCGCCTGCGCGTGCTGCTGCCCCCGACGGCGAAAGAGGTGCAGAGCGTGCTGCTGAACGGGCAGCCTGTCGCGCCGCAAATCGAGACGCTCGGCACAAGCCGCTACGTCCTGGTGAGCGCCAATGGGCCACTTGTAAATGTGCAGGTGACGGTGCGGTGAGTGGGAGACACGGGGACTGGGGGACAAGGGGACAAGGAGATTCCCAACTGACGCCGCTAGGTGTCCCCGTGTCCCCGTGTCCCCGTGTCCCCGTGTCCCCGTGTCCCCCGTGTCCCCGTGTCCCGTGTCCCCGTGTCCCCGTGTCCCCGTGTCCCCGTGTCCCCGTGTCCCCGTGTCCCCGTGTCCCCGTGTCCCCGTGTCCCCGTGTCCCCGTGTCCCGAGCTACCCCACCTTTGGCAGATCGGCTAGGGCTGCGGCGACCTCCTCGTCCGAGTACTCGAAGTCCTTGAGCTTACCGGCCTGATAGTCGGTGTACGCCTGCATATCAAAGTGGCCGTGGCCGCTCAGGTTGAAGAGGATTGTCTGGCTGACGCCCTCTTCCTTGCAGCGCAGCGCCTCGCGGATGGCGCCCGCGACGGCGTGGTTCGACTCAGGCGCGGGGATAATACCCTCGCTGCGGGCGAACTGCATCCCGGCGGCGAAGGTTTCAAGCTGCTGCACGGCGATAGGCTCGATCTGCCCCAGATCGAGCAGGTGGCTGACCATCGGGGCCATGCCGTGGTAGCGCAGGCCACCGGCGTGAATGCCCGACGGCACGAAGCTGTTACCAAGGGTGTACATCTTGGTCAGCGGGGTCAGGTGGGCCGTGTCGCCGAAGTCGTAGGCGTACTTGCCCTTGGTCATGCTGGGGCAAGCGGCAGGCTCGACGGCGACCACGCGCACGTTGCGCTCGCCGCGCAGCTTCGCGCCAATAAAGGGGAAGGCGATCCCGGCGAAGTTGCTGCCGCCGCCCGCGCTGCCGATCACCACATCGGGGTAATCGCCCGCCTGCTCAAGCTGGGCGATGGACTCGATGCCGATCACGGTCTGGTGCAGCAGCACATGGCTCAGCACGCTGCCCAGCGCGTACTTCGTATCCTCGCGCTGCACCGCCACCTCAACCGCCTCGCTGATCGCGATGCCCAGGCTGCCGGTGCTATCGGGGTGCGCGGCCAGCACCGCACGGCCCGAGGCCGTCTCCTCGCTGGGGCTGGCGACCACGCGGGCACCGTAGACCTCCATCAGCGCACGGCGATAGGGCTTCTGGTGGTAGCTCACCCTCACCATATAAACCAAGACTTCGAGGCCGAAGAGCGCGCCTGCGAAGGCCAGCGACGAACCCCACTGGCCCGCGCCCGTCTCGGTGACGAGGCGCTTCACGCCCTCTTGCTTGTTGTAGTACGCCTGGGCGACGGCGGTATTGGGCTTGTGGCTGCCGGCAGGGCTGGCACCCTCGTACTTGTAATAGATCTTCGCAGGCGTATCGAGCGCCTGCTCTAACCGACGCGCCCGGTAGAGCGGCGTGGGGCGCCACTGACGATAAATCTGCTGCACCTCCTCGGGGATCTCGATGCTGCGCTCAGTGCTGACCTCCTGCATAATCAGCGCCATGGGAAAGAGCGGCGCGAGGTCGGCGGGGCCGATGGGCTGGCCGGTGCCGGGGTGCAGCACGGCGGGCGCGGGGGTGGGCAGGTCGGCGGCGATGTTGTACCAGGCGGTGGGCATGGCGGACTCATCGAGCAGATACTTGATCTTAGTCATCGCTGAGGCTCCTCTACACGGCGGTGTGCGCCGTGTCGGCAAACAAAAAACCCCTCGAACCCAATCGGGTCGAGAGGCGAATCTTCGCGGTGCCACTCTCGTTCGCAGCCACGACTGGCTACGCACTCAGCGGGTACTGTCGGCGCAGCCAACGGCTGTGCGCGCTCCATACCCGGCGCCAAGATAACGGTGGCGGCTCCGGCGGCTCCTACTACGGCTTGCGCCGGTTCGCTCCGCAACTCCTGGGTCCATTCCACATCATCGTGCGCTCCGGCCTCACACCACTTGCCGAATCGCTGGGCCGCCGTATGACGTGTACTCTTCCCGCTCGTCGTCGTTCACTCTACAGTTGGCGCGAGTATACACGCCGCACGGCGGGGTGTCAAACGCTTACTTCTCAGCGGAGATTGGCGGAGATTAGCGGATCATTCCACCTTGTCGCCAGCCGCATCCTCCTGCGGCGAGGCTTCCAGATAGGCGGCCAGGTGTTCGCGCAGGCGCTGGCGTGCCCGATGGAGCCGCACCTTCACCGCACCGGGGGTGAGGCCGAGCTGCGCGGCGGTCTCCTCGGTACTCAGCCCCTCGACATCGCGCAGCAGCACCACCGCCCGCAGGTTCGTCGGCAGCGCGAGGATCGCCTGTTCAAGGCGGGCGCGCAACTCGCTTGCCAGGGCGGCCCGCAGCGGGTCAACGGCCCAAGTAGCCCGCTGCGGGGGCAAGTCTTCGGGCTGCACATGCTCGGCCACCGCATCAAGCGCGAGCGTGGGCCGACGGCGACGCAGCAGCATCAGCCCCTCGTTGGTCGCAATGCGGTAGATCCAGGTGCCCAGGCTGCTCATGCCGTCGAAGCGGTCGAGCGCCGCGCAGGCGTTGATAAAGGTCGTCTGAAGCACGCCCTCGGCCTCGTCGGGGTCGCCGGTCAGGCGCAAGGCACGCGCGTAGACCAGCGGCGCAAAGCGCTTCACCATACAGGTGCAGGCGTCAGGCTCGTGGCGGCGCAGCCCATCCAGCAACTGGGCCTCATCGTCATAGACCGACAGGGTGATCTCAGGTCCAGGCACGGGCATACTCCTTACGCTTCACAACCTCGCTAGGCTTGTGCTAGGGGCAGTATACCGCAGGGTTGGTGCAAAGACCGCTGCCCCTTGGTTGACCCACCTTCTTCACCATGCTATACTTGCCCCGGTGCTATTTGGCCTGGATTGATTACAGATACAAGAGGGTGCCGTATGGCCCAGACACGTCTCGTCATCGCGGACGACGAGTCAATCATCCGCATGAATCTCAAAGAAACCCTCGTCGGTCTCGGCTACCTCGTGGTCGGCGAGGCCGGTGATGGCGTCAGCGTCATCAATCTGGCCCGCGAGCTGCGCCCCGACCTTGTCCTGATGGACATTAAGATGCCCAAGCTCGACGGCATCCAGGCCGCCAAGATCCTCACCGAGGAGAAGATCGCCCCGGTGCTCCTCCTCACCGCCTACTCCGACCGCGAGCTCGTCGAGCGCGCCAAAGAGGCCGGGGTGGTCAATTATGTCGTTAAGCCCTTCCGCGAGGCCGAGCTCCTGCCCGCCATCGAGATCGCGATGGCGCGCTATCAGGAGTTCCTTGAGATGGACAAGCATATCTCTGACCTCAAGGAGACCCTCGACACCCGCAAGCTCGTCGAGCGCGCTAAGGGCATCCTGATGGACACGCAGAGCCTCAAGGAGGCGGAGGCGTTCCGCAAGATCCAGCAGCTCTCGATGAACACCCGCAAGTCCATGAAGGAGATCGCGCAGGCCATTCTTCTGGCCAACGAGATCTAGCTGTGTCCGAGCCGCCGCCGACCGCTACGTCCGCCCCCGATGCCCCGCCGCCCGCCCCCCGCAAGGGTCTTGCCCCTGCGCTGCCCTTTGTGCTTACGGCGGTCGCGGCGGTTTGTCTGAGCCTCGCGCTCCAGGCGCTGCTTCCCCTTCGTCAGCCCGGCGCTACCGCACCCACAGCGCCCAGCGCCACCGCCACCCTCGCCAGCGCCCCCACCAGCATTGCCCCCGCCAGCACCGCCCCTGCGACGCCCCCCCCCGCCGAGGGTGTGCTGCGCCTCAATTTGCTCGACCTTCAGGAGCAGGATCGCCAGCTCTGGAGTGCGCTCTACCTGCTGCGGGCCGCCGCTCAGATCGACGATGCGGTCGTCGCCCTTCAGGTGAATGACCCGGATGAGGCCGACCGCACCCTGCTCACCGCCTATCGCTCGCTCGACCGGGCCTACACCTTCAGCGCCGAGCAGGAGAAAGGCCCGCTTGACGCCTTCCGTCTCCAGATCAGCCAGGTGCGCGACGACCTGCACCTGCGCCCGGAGGGTGCCGACCGGCGTCTGCGCCAGATCCGGCGCCTTGTGCTTAGCCTGGTGGATGAGGGTGGGTAGGGGTGCCTCTACCCCTACCCTTTGCCCGCGAAATCCACAAAGCGGTACCCGACGCCCCGCTCGGTGAGAATATACTTCGGCGTGGCCGGGTCCGCCTCAAGCTTCTGCCGCAGGTAGGTGATGTAGAGCCGCAGGTAGTGGTTCTCGTCGCGGTACTCTGGCCCCCAGACCCGCGAAAGCAGCATCTCGTGGGTCTGCACGTAGCCCGCGCTCTGCACCAGATGGTAGAGCAGGCGGTACTCGGTTGGGCGCAGGTTGACTCGCTGCCCGCCCACCAGCACCTCACGGCGGGCAAAGTCAATGGTGAGCCGCTCGTCTACGCGCACCAGCGTCTGCGGCACCGGCGGCACGATGTAGTGGCGGCGCAGCACTGCCTTGATCCGGCTCACCAGCTCGCGGTGGCTAAATGGCTTGCCGACATAATCATCGGCGCCAAGCTCCAGACCGCGCACGCGATCCTCTTCCTCGTCCTTCGCCGTCAGAATCAGCACCGGCACCTGCGAAAACTGCCTAATCCGACGCAGCGCCTCGAAGCCGTCCATCACCGGCATCATCACATCGAGCAGCACCACATCGGGCATGTCTTCGCGCACTCGGTCTACCGCCTCGCGCCCGTTGGTCGCCGTCGCCACGCGCATGCCCTCCAGTTCAAGGTTTAGGCGCATAAAGCTGACCATACGCGGCTCGTCATCGACGACCAGGACTAGCTTATCTTTCAGCTCAGCCATGACGTTTCTCGCTTCCCTGGGCCGGGGGTTGGGCCGACCTGTTCGCTATTCTAGCAGGCGCCCCGAGCGATCTCAAGGCGCGCACCGCCAGCACCGCCAGCAGAACAGCGCCAAAAATCAGTGGCTCGCGCGCCGTTTTCGCCAGCCACAGGAAGTGCAGCACCGCCAGCAGCGCCGCCGGGTAGACCAGCCAGTGCAGCCGTCGCCACCAGCGACCAAGGCGGCGCATCGCGCCTTTGGTCGAAGTCAGGGCCAGCGGCAGCAGCAACAGGAAGCTCGCCAGACCCGCCAGGACGTAGCGCTTCTCGGTGATCGCTTGGCCGATCTGCCCAAAATCAAGCCCGTAATCCACCCCGGCAAAGATCAACAGATGCAGGCAGATGTACAGAAAGCTGTAAAGTCCCAGGGGCTTGCGGAGGCCCAGCGCCCACTTCCACCCCAGCAGCAGGTTTAGCGGCGTGCAGGCCAGCGAGAGCAGCAGCAGGACAAGCGCCGTCTTGCCGGTGCGAAGCGTCAGGTCTTGAATGGGGTTGACCGAAAGCTGCCCCGTGGCCCCGGCGAAGAGCAGCAGCGCCAGCGGTAGCAGGCTACCCAGATGCACGGCCAAGGCGACCAGCCGACGGATTGTCGGCGCTGGTCGGCGCTCGGCGGGCATCAGTAGTTCGCCCGCAGATCCATCCCGGCGTACAGCGCGGCGACCTGATCGGCGTAGCCGTTGAACCTTAGCGTGGGGCGGCGGGGCAGCTCGCCAATGCGGCGCTCGCTCGCCTGCGACCAGCGCGGGTGCGCCACCTCGGGGTTGACATTGGCGTAGAAGCCGTACTCACCGGGGGCCAGGGCCATCCAGAGTGAGGTTGGGGCCTCGGCCACCAAGTCGATCTTCACGACCGCCTTGATGCTCTTGAAGCCATACTTCCACGGCACCACGAGGCGCACCGGCCCGCCATTTTGCGGCGTCAGGTCGCGCCCATAGAGGCCGGTGGCGAGCAGCGTCAGGTCGTGCATAGCCTCATCGAGGCGCAACCCTTCGACATACGGCCAGGGGTACAACTGATCGTGCTGGCCGGGCATCGCCTCGGGGCGGAAGAGCGTCTCAAAGCGCACATACTTCGCCCCGGCCTGGGGTTCGACCGCCGCAAGCAGCTTGTGCAGGGGGAAACCGCGCCAGGGGATGACCATTGACCAGCCCTCGACGCAGCGCAGCCGGTAGATGCGCTCCTCTTGACCGAGCGCCAGCAACTCTTCCAGGCTGAAGGTGCGCGGCTTCCCGACGAGGCCACCCACCTGCACCGCCCACGGCGAGGTCTGGAACTGCTGGGCTAAACGCGCCACGCCTGCTTTGTCGGTGGTGAACTCGTAATAATTATTGTAGGTCGTGATCTGCTCAAAGCTGCTGAGCGGGGCACCCAGCTCGTCGGTGCGCCCATCGGTGGGCAGGGGCGTGGCGGCTGGGGCGGCAGTTCCGCCGCCGCACGCCGCCAAAAGTGCCGCCGCGCTCAGTGCGCCAGCCGCGCCCAAAAAGGCGCGGCGCGACAGGTAGAGCTGCTCTGGGGTGATCTCGGATGCGGGAATCTTGTGCATACCTGCACAATTATAGCATACCAACCGTCGAATTATCGCCCAGCAGCAGCCGGTAGGCTTTGGGCTTCAGCGGGCTGCGGGCAACCTCGACATTGCGCCCGATCAGACTATCCTCAAGGCGGTGGGGCAAACTACGGATGCTACTATGTTCAAGAACGATACTATGCTCGATCTCGCTCTCCTCAACCAGACAGTGATGGTAGATCGACGTGAACGGCCCGATGTACGAGTTGAGGATGCGGGTATGCTCGCCGATAATCGCCGGGCCGCGAATGGTCGAATTAATCACCTCGGCACCAGCCTCAATAATCACCTTGCCGATCACCTGGCTGTTGCGGTCAACATAGCCAAAGTTGGCGGCTGGCATCTCCTCAAGGATCAGCCGGTTCGCCTCAAGCATATCGTCCTTCTTGCCGGTATCGATCCACCAGCCCTCGTGGAGATACGGGAAGACCGTGCGCCCCGTATGGACGAGCCACTGGATCGCATCGGTGATCTCCAACTCGCCACGGGGCGAGGGCTTGATGCTGTTGACCGCCTCGAAGATGTGGTGGTCGAACATATAGATGCCAACCAGGGCCAGGTCGCTGCGTGGCTCGCGGGGCTTCTCGACCAGGCGGGCGATTCGTCCATCGTCATCCAGCTCGGCGACACCGAACGAGCGCGGGTCAGCCACCTTTTTCAGCACGATCTGCGCGTTGTAGTCGCTCTTGCCGAACTGCTCGATCAGGGGGCTGATGCCACCCTGAATACAGTTATCGCCCAGGAACATGACAAAACGCTCGTCGCCGATAAACTCCTGGCTAATCTTCACCGCGTGGGCCAGGCCGAGGGGCGCATCCTGGGGAATATAGGTAATTCGCACGCCCCACTGGCGGCCAGTGCCTACGGCAGCGCGAATCTCATCGCCCGTGTCGCCAATCACGATCCCGATATCGCTAATCCCAGCGTCGCGGATCGCCTCAATCACCCGGAAGAGTACCGGCTTGTTCGCCACGGGCACCAACTGCTTGGCGCTTGTATAGGTGATGGGGCGCAGGCGCGTGCCCTTGCCGCCGCTAAGAACCAACCCTTTCATGGGAGTCCCTTTCGTTAGGTGGGAAGTGTACCAGCGAGCGATTATAACACTGTGACACACAAAGACCCCCCGCTCCGAGAAAGGGAGCGGAGGGCCGAGTGGGGACCGCCTGTACAGGCTTAACGATACGGTCGGACAGCGCCGACGAAGCGGTTTTGCCAGTAGCTATTCCAGACCCCCGAGACCTGCACACCATAGCGGCTCGTCATCGCGTGAACCATCTGGCCACCGCCAACATAGATCGCGACGTGTGAGATGCCACGGCGCCCGTCGGTGCCCGCAAAAAACATCAAGTCGCCGGGGGACAGATTGCTTAGATTGCCAATCTTCGCCCCAACGCTCGTGCTGTATTGCGCGGCAGCACTATGGGGCAGACCCACGCCAAACTGCCGGTAGATGTAACTGGTCAGGCCACTGCAGTCGAAGCCACCGGGGCCAGTGCCGCCCCAGCGATAGCGCGAGCCAACGAACTGGGCCGCGTAGCCAGCCACATCGCCGCTGGCGGGGATGCGGCTGGCGGTACCACCACCACCACCACCACCACCGCCGCTGACGCGGCTAATGCGTGCGCGAACAGGCAGGGCGGGGATGTTGGTTGTTGTCGGGACACGGCGCACCGCCATCGGTGCAATCTTGAGCAGGTCGGAGAACATCCAGGCTTTCGTGCCGTTCTCAAGCTGCACGCGGAACCAGTCCTTGTACTTGGCAAGGAGCTGCACGTTGCTGCCGGCGTTGATCGAGCCAACCCGATCATAGGCCGAGCCGGGGCCTTTACGCAAATTGACGGCATTCTCAAGCACCGCGCCGGTCAGGGAAGGATTGGGGTCGGGGACGCCCTGCGCGACGGGCACGCGCTCGATGACGCCTGGGACAATATTCAGGAAGTCAGCCGTGACCCACCCATACTGGGTGCCGTACTCAACCAGGAACCAGTTCTCGAAGCGCTCCACCAAGGTGAGATCCTGGCCGAGGCCCATGCGGGCCATACTCACATAGTTTGTGCCCGGGCCATCGCGCAGGTTGACACCTTCTTCGTGTACCGTGCCGACCTTGGGCGGCGGCGGGGGCGGGATCATCTCGGTCGGCATCTGGGTCAGATTGAAGACGACCGTCTCGGGGATATCAACGAGTTCGGAAGCGACCCAGTAGATCGTCTGGTCGCCGTCGCGGCGCACCTGGAGCCACTCCTCGTAGCGACCAACCACCTCGACGCCATCGCCGCCATTGATGCGACCCACCTCATCGTAGGCGAGGCCGGGGCCATTGCGAAGCTTCACGACATCGCCAGAGATCATTGCCGGCACGGTCAGGGGGGCCAGCAACTCGCTGCGCGACGACAATGAGAGTGGAACGGGCAGGGCCTGATCTTCGCTGAGGGGCGGGTCGCCCACCATGGGCATGGTCGCGAGGCCGGCGTCGAGCCCAATTGGCCCAACACCAAGCGGGACACTGATCTGGACGCTCGTTGCCGTGGGCGCAGGAACGAGGGGGCGAGCTGGAAGTTCGCTTAGGAGGAGGGCCAGGGGGACGGTGAGCGCGACCACGGTATGGAGGACAAAGCGTGTCGGGAGTTGTTTGAGCCAGGCACCGGGCGAAGCAAGCGACGTGGTGGCGTGATGGCGAAGCCCAAGCAGCGAATGGCTCTGCTGTTTGTACTTATCACGTCTATGGGCTGTTAGCTGTTTCAGGCTCTCGACATCATCACGGAGATGTGCCGATGGCTGGTTTTGATTGAGCTCGATCATGGAGCAGACTACCTCACTTAAATCCCCGTGGCGCAGGTAGCAGGTTCAGAACCCGCGACACGCTCCTGGTGTCTTGCGACCACGTTGGCTGGTACAGTCAGGTAGGACTGTCCCGACTACACCATGGGCTCGCACGCACAGAAAGTGTCAGCGCCGCATCAGGTTTACTTCCTGGGTTCTCTCCTGGCGAGCCTGTCGCGCCCGCCGTTCCAGTCCTTTGGCAGCAATGCTGAGTGGGATGTGATGTAAACCTGGGTACGCTCACAATTCAGCGTGCCCGTCCAAAAGGTAAACGCAGTTTAAGATACATCAAGGCTTCTGTCAATAGTACCGCCCGATTTACCCATTGGAACGCCGAATAAAGCCTTTTTTTGCAATCTAACTGTAATTCAAATCGTGCGATTTTGTAAAGACTTTCCTGGTGATTTTGTTAGAGTGTCTTATGGTAGGCGAGATCAAACAGGGCGCTCTCAGGCCGATTATGCGCTCCTGACACCCTGCTGAACAGCAGGTGAGCATCCTGATAATCGTTGTCAGCTTGCCGGACACGCATTGCGGCAATCTCGGAGGGGACTAAGGTCCTGCATTTCGGGCCTATTTTCGCCGATATGCGCGCCAATTTAGGTTCCGCTTAGGGCGTACTGCCAATAATGCACGCTCGCAAGGGCTAGGCGGAGCACATCAGGGGCCACCCCAGGCACGGGCGAGCCGTAGGCGCGCAGCCCCTGATCGCGGGCGATCTTCAACGCGGTCAGGGTTTCCTCTGGGGTCGTTACGAGGAGGAGGCTCGTCTCGCCACGGGCATAAACCGCCCGCGTGATCGTCTGTAGCGCCGCCATCCCTGGGGGTTCGGCCCCTAGCGTCACCTGGGTCTCCGGCACACCTCGGGTGACTAACTGGGCCTTGAGGCCCTCACGGCCCTCGCCCGTCACCACGACCCGTGGCGCATAGCCCCGCCGGTAGAGCTCGAAGGTGTGGTCGGCCAGGCTCTCAGGGGGCACCGCTGGGGTCACCACCAGGGCCAGATCGACGCTGCGGGCCTCGTCGCGCCCGGCCTGCATGCCTGCGGCCAGCATCCCCAGCGCCAGGGCCGCCAACACCACGACGGTCACGCTTAACGCCAAATAGGTCACCTGCTGACGTGCCACTCGCCACTCGACCTGCCAGGGCACCGCCACGCTGGCTGGCTCAGTCGTCTCGTCCATAAAAGACCTCGTCAGTCGTCGGTGGTTGTCGGTGGGCCATTATAGGGTGTGCGCCTCAGAGGCGCAATCAGGCGGTCAGGGCAGGCCAACACTCCGTAGTACAATGGGCGTGCGGCGTGCCCCTGCGCCGTCTCGTGGCAGCACAGACACACCGACGATGCCCAGGTTCCTTCCCACTGGCCGCAGGCTGTTGATTGCAGTCGTCTTGGCCGCCAGCGCAGCGACTCTCGCCGGGCCGGTCGGTCGCTTGACCGTAGCCATGCCCCTCGTTTTGCTTGCCCCCGGCTATCTGGTCGAGCGGATTTTGCCCGCGCCCCGCCCGCCGCTCCTCGCTCGCCTCGCGGTCTGGATCGGGCTGAGCCTCGGTGCCGTTGCCCTGGTCTATCAGTGGTGCTGGGTCGCTGGGCTTGCCATTGGCTCCACCGCCCTCTGGCTCGGCACCACGCTTGTGGCGCTTGCCGCGCTGGGCGCGGCTTGGCGCGACCTGGGCCAGCCTGCGCTTGGCGAACGAGACCACGGCGATCAGCGTTGGGCCATCGTGCTTACCGGCATCATCGTGCTTGCCACCCTGGCGCTGCGGTTGGCCGACATCGAGAGCTTGGCCCTGCCGCCGTGGGTTGACTCGCTGCACCACACGCTGCTCGTGCGGGTCGCCGCCGAGACTGGCACCGCCCCGATCTCGCTTGCGCCCTATCTTCCCGTGAGCAGGTTGCCCTACCATTGGGGCTACCACGTCGTCATTGCGACCCTGCTGCGCCTCAGTGGCCTTGGGCTGCCTGAGTTGATGCTGCTGAGCGGCCAGAT
>CAIWXH010000445.1 GCA_903916565.1 uncultured Oscillochloris sp.
AGGGGACAAGGGGACAAGGGGACGAGGGGACGAGGGGACGAGGGGACGAGGGGACGAGGGGACGAGGGGACGAGGGGACGAGGGGACGAGGGGACGAGGGGACAGGGGGACAGGGTTGAGTACGTTAGGTTTTCATCGTCCATCGGTTGTCGGTCGTCCATGGTCGGGCTTACCCACGCTCGGAGAGGAAACCCCAGCGCGTGAAGCTGGCCTCGATGGCGGTCTCAAGTGCGGCGAGTTGTTTGACGAGGGCGGCGGCGCGGGTGTAGTCGGCGCCGGTGGTGGCGAGCGCGGCGGCGATTTGGTCGCGCTCGGCTTCGAGGGCCGGGATGTGCGCCTCGATCTCCGCCAATTCGCGCCGTTCTCGGGACGTGAGTTTGCCCGTCGGCGAGACACTTTTGGTAACGCCAGAGCCGGCCTGCAAGCCGGCCTTCGGGGGCGGGGGCGGGCGCGTAGCGCCTTTGCCCAACATTGACGCAGCACGGTGCTGGGCGTACATCGTGTAGCCGCCGGGGTACTCGGTGATGTGCCCGATGCCCTCGAAGGCAAAGGTGCGTGTCACCACACGGTCAAGAAAGTAGCGGTCGTGGCTGACGGTGACCACCGCGCCCTGAAAGTCGTCCAGATAATCCTCAAGCACGGTGAGCGTCTGGAGATCGAGGTCGTTGGTCGGCTCGTCGAGCAGGAGCAGGTTCGGCGCCTCGATGAGTTGGCGCAACAAATAGAGCCGCCGCCGCTCGCCGCCCGAGAGGGTGCCAATCAGCGCCCACTGTTGCTCGGCGGTGAAGAGGAAGCGCTCAAGCATGGAGGTCGCGGCGACAAGCGCACCTTCGCGGCCCCGGATGATTTCGGCGGCCTCGCGAATGTAATCAACGACGCGCACGCTCTCGGTCAGCCCTGCGGCCTCTTGGTCGTAGTAGGCAATGTGAACGGTGGTGCCGACGATGATCGCGCCGCTGTCGGGGGTGACGCGCCCGGCGATCAGATTGAGCAATGTGGTCTTGCCGCTGCCGTTGGGGCCGACAATGCCGATGCGGTCGCCGGGGCGAATCTCTAAGCTGAGCGCTTTGATCAGCGTGCGCTCGCCGTAGCCTTTATTGATGCCCTTCAGCTCGACCACGCGCTTGCCGAGGCGGCGCCCGTAGGCGAGATCAATGGCGACGTTGCCTTGGGCGGCGTCGGGGCGCTGCTCCATCAGGTCGTAGACGCGCTCGACGTGGGCCTTTTGCTTGGTGGTGCGGGCGCGGGCACCGCGACGCAGCCATGCCAGTTCTTTACGCAGCAGGTTTTGACGCGACTCTTCGGCCCCGGCTTCGCGAACAAGGCGCTCGGCCTTCTGTTCGAGGAAGCGCTGGTAGTTGCCTTGGTACGTGTAGACGCTGCCCCGGTCAAACTCAAGCATGCGCCCGACGAGCCGTTCGAGAAAGTAGCGGTCGTGCGTGACGAGCAGCAGCGCGGTGGGGATGCGGGCGAGATATTCTTCCAGCCAGGCGATGGTGTCGGTGTCAATGTGGTTGGTCGGCTCATCGAGAATGAGCAAGTCGGGCTGATCGACGAGGGCGCGGGCCATGGCGACCCGCTTGCGCTGACCACCCGAGAGCGTGCCGACGGACGCATTGATGTGGGCGGCGAGGCCAAGCTCGTCAATGATGCTCCGGGCGGCAGCCTCAGCCTCCCACGCGCCCAGCGCGTCCATACGCGGGGTGAGCGTGCCGAGTTGGTCAATGAGCGCGTGG
>CAIWXH010000446.1 GCA_903916565.1 uncultured Oscillochloris sp.
CGGATCACCGGCACCGTGATTGACCGAACGACCAGCGCGCCCGCGCCAGGCATCCCCGTTGCCGTCGGCGAGGTTGTGGTGACGACCGACGAGAACGGGAACTATGATCGGAACGGGCTCCCTGCCGGCAGCTATCGCGTGGCCCTACAGCTCCCGCCAAGCCGGGGCGAACCCGCCCAGGGACCGATCACGATTCCCCTGAGCGCCGGGGCCACCGTGATCCAGCACCTCGCATTTCGGAGCCTGTTGGCGACACCTGAGGTGCAAGCAACTGCCGCGACACCCACGACCGCCCCGGTACCTACGGTGCTGCCGAACACCGGCGGGACAGATGGCGCGCCCACGGTTATCCCTGGCCTGCTTCTCGTTCTCGCTGGCGCAGGACTACATCTGGCCGGGCGGCAGCGGTAGCCCGCCGCCCGACTTTTTAGTGATGCCCTTCAACTCCCTTGATGAGTACGCCGCCGGAAGACCAGTCGTTTACGACCCGTGGAACTCCAGACAGACATCCTCGAAGGCGAGCTTTTAGCTATGATCCCCGAGCAAGGGCCACGGTTTTCAGGTCATGAACGACATCTGCGTGCGTCCCAACGCCGCATCTGACCCATCAAGGGAGTTGAAGGGCATCACCGACCATTACCGCCCCCATGCCGGACGGCTATCACGGCGGGCCTGGGACTCCTTTCAGCCCCTTGTGGACACCGCCGCCAAGCTTGACGTGCGGCTGTATCACTATTTCCGTGATCGGCTGCTCCATCCCGACACGACCCCCTCATTAGCCGAACTCATCCGGGCTTGGTCTGCCCCTGCGCCCCTCAATCCCTCCTGACCCGGCAGGTTTGGAGAGGATACTATCGTCGTCATCGTCACCGTCGGATGGAGGCAGCGTACCAATGGTAGCATAGCGGCCATGGCGTTTGTGGTGTTTCTGTTGGTTGGGCTTGAACGCCCCAACGGTACCATAAAAGCCATACGCGTTCCCGGTCAGTTTTGGCGAAGGTATTGGGAAAAGCCAGAGCCGGGTTTATTGCGCCGGATCCTGACTCACGTTACCGGGCTTGGGCGTATTCATCCGCTTCCCGCTGACTCGCTCACTGGATAATTGGCGAAGGTATTGTTTTGGCGAAGGTATTTACTGAAGTCAAAAACCGCATTTACTGAAGTCGAAAGTCAGCATCTACATCTACATCTACAAACACCCATCACCGCTGCGTCGTCGCCGAGATTCGCATCAGCAGGCCGATGATGATGAAGTTGATCAGCACCGACGAGCCGCCGTACGAGACGAAGGGCAGCGTGATGCCGGTGAGCGGGATGAGGCGCAGGTTGCCGCCGATGATGATCAGGGTCTGCACGGCGATAATCGTGGTCAGCCCGAAGGCCAGCAGTTGCTCGAAGCCGCGAAAGCGCCCTGGGATGCGTAGGGCGATGTGGTAGCCGCGAAAGACTAGCAGCACGTACGCGATCAGCACTGCCAGCGTCCCCGCCAGCCCCAGCTCTTCGCCAACTTCGGTGAAGATAAAGTCGGTGTGGATCGCTGGCACAATCGCTGGCACGCCCATCCCCAGCCCCTTGCCAAAGATCCCGCCTGCCGAAAGCGCGTAGATCGCCTGGACGATCTGGTAGCCGGTGCCCTGCGCGGTCGCCCACGGGTCAAGCCAGACCGTGACCCGCAGCGCAACCACGGGCACAATTTGGTAGAGGACGTACGCCCCCCCGCCGAATGCGCCGAGCGCCGCCAGCACGTACCACCCCTGTCCCGTCGCCGCGTAGAGCATCGCCAGGAAGACCCCGAAGAGCAGCAGCGCCGCCCCTAGGTCGCGCTGGAAGACGATGGTGCCCATTGCGATGCCCCACATGCCGATAATTGGCACCAAAAAGGGCAGGGGCGGTAGGGTCAGTGGCCCTAGGCGGTAGCCCGCCGCCACGACTTCGCGATGTTCGTTCAGGTATGAGGCCATGAAGATCACCAGGATGATCTTCAGCAGCTCGGAGGGCTGGAAGAGGAAGAAGCCGAAGTTGAACCACAGGTTCACCCCTGAGCCGTTCGGGTCTACCCCGAAGATGAAGGTGGCGAAGACGAGCAGTAGCCCCACGCCTAGCCAGATGTAGCGGTAGTGGTCGAGAAAGTCTGACAGCGAGAGGCGCATCCAGCGGATGAGCAGCCCGTCCCACGGCACAAAGAGCATCGCCGCTAACCCCACCACCCCCAGGGTGACCCAAAACGACTGTTTGCTGGCGATGCCTTCGTAGCAGTTGAAGATCGTGCCGTCTGCCGCCGTGCATTGGTAGATAAGGTTGAGACTCGGCTCAAGGCGTGCGGTGAGGACGAGGCTTAGTCCGGCCAGCAGGGCCACCAGCGGCAGCACCACTTGGTCGGCGCGTGGGCTGTGTAGGCTCAGCCCCACCGATACGCCAATGAAGAGCAGCAGCGGCAGGGCCGAGGGCCAGAGGATGCTTAGCACCCCTGGCACCGTGGCGACAAATTCGCGCTGCTGGGTCGCAGTCATCACGAGCAGGTAGCCGACGCCAAAGAAGAGCAGGACGGTGAGCAGAAGCTGGAACTCTGTCCCACGGAATTGACGCAGCCGTGTGAAGAAGGTTTGGAGGGTTGTACGCACCACGCTCAGACTCCCTCACGCTCGCAGGTGTTGTCGCTCAAGCTCACGCTTTGCCCCCGATTTCCTCTTGCTTGTTGGCGGCTTGCGCGGCTAGGTTGCGGAAGCGGGTCTGGCTTGCGTGGTCATTCGCGGCTTGGGCCGCTTCCATCAGCACGCCGAGCGCCAGTTGAAGTCGCCGTAAGCCTTCGCGGTCGCCTGCCAGAAATTTAGCGGCGATGGCATGTTCACTGTACGTCACAATCTGATCAATCGTCAGCATTGTTCCTCCCGTCACGTGCGCGTCGGCACGGCAGTGCGCCGCTGTCGCCCCATTCTACCACGGGCGTTTTGGGTGCCCCGGAATGCTATGATGGCGGTTGCAAAGCCGCCTGCCGGGGGGCTGAAGCCCCCGGCTCTGGGTTGGCGAAGCCTGCCTTCGCAGGCTATCCAGGCCGCGCAGGCGGCCTTCGCACCGTGTAGCCCGTGGCTTCAGCCACCGGGCGAGCGCTGAACAATCTCTGTAAGATTGCTCTATGAGGTACCCCGATGGACATTAAGGCGCTGACCGCTGTGATTAACCAGTTCGTGACCGACAAGGGTTGGTACGCCCCCGAGACGATCTTCCCCCAAACCCCGCGTAATATCGCCATCTCGGTCGCGGTCGAGGCCGCCGAGCTGCTGGAGCATTTCCAGTTTCACGATCAGCCGAACGATACCGCCGCCCTCGCGGGCGAGTTGGCTGATGTGGCGAACTATCTTTTTCAGCTCGCTTATCTGCTTGAGATCGACCTGGAGCAAGCGATCCTCGCTAAGCTCAAGGTCAACTATGGCCGGACGTGGGAGTAGCTGGTTTTCCATAGCGCGGAAAGCCTGCCCGACAGGTGGAATTTGTAACCGGCATGTAACTGCTTTGTGGGTATACTAGAGTCAGAGGTTGGTGAGACATCCTCAGTCACTCACTGTCGAGAAAGGATTCCTCGCAATATGAGCCGTGAGCAGCAGATTGCCCAGATTGCCGAAAGCTGGACTGGCCCGCGTTTCGCGGGCATCACCCGTGGTTACGCGCCCGAAGATGTCTATAAGCTCCGTGGTTCGGTTGTGCCCGAGTACACGCTCGCTCGCCTTGGCGCCGAGCGGCTGTGGCACTTGCTCAACACCGAGCCGTTCGTCAATACGCTTGGCGCCCTCACCGGCAATCAGGCGGTGCAGCAGGTGAAGGCCGGCCTCAAGGCGATTTATCTCTCGGGTTGGCAGGTCGCCGCCGATGCGAATTTGGCGGGCCAGATGTACCCCGACCAGAGCCTTTACCCCGCCAATAGTGTGCCGATGGTGGTCAAGCGCATCAATCAGGCGTTCCAGCGCGCCGATCAGGTGCAGCACGCCGAGGAGACCGGCGATACCTATTGGTTCGCGCCGATCATCGCCGACGGCGAGGCGGGCTTCGGTGGCCCGCTCAATGTCTTTGAGTTGACCAAGTCGATGATTGAGGCTGGCGCCGCTGGCGTTCACTTCGAGGACCAACTGGCCTCCGAAAAGAAGTGCGGCCACATGGGCGGCAAGGTGCTGCTCCCCACCCAGCAGGCCGTCCGTAACCTCGTCGCGGCGCGTCTCGCTGCCGATGTTTCGGGCGTGCCCACCTTGATTATCGCCCGCACCGACGCCAACGCCGCCAATTTGCTCACCAGCGACATTGACGAGCGCGACCACCCCTTCCTCACCGGCGAGCGCTCGCCCGAGGGTTTCTACTACGTCAGGGCGGGCATTGACCAGGCCATCGCCCGTGGCGTCGCCTACGCCGAGTACGCCGACCTGGTCTGGTGCGAGACGGCGGAGCCGAGTCTTGATGAGGCGCAGCGTTTCGCGGCTGCGGTTCACGCCAAGTACCCCGGTAAGCTGCTCGCCTACAATTGCTCACCCAGCTTCAACTGGAAGAAGAAGCTCAGCGAGGCAGACATCGCGCGCTTTCAGCAGGCCATCGGCGCGATGGGCTACAAGTTCCAGTTCGTCACGCTCGCCGGTTTCCACAGCCTGAACTACAGCATGTTTACGCTGGCCCAGGGCTACAAGGATCGCGGGATGGCCGCCTACTCTGAGTTGCAGCAGGCCGAGTTTGACGCCGAGGCGCTTGGCTACACCGCCACCCGGCACCAGCGCGAGGTCGGCACCGGCTACTTCGACGAGGTGAGCATGGTCATCTCCGGCGGCACCTCGTCCACCACCGCGCTCGCTGGCTCGACCGAGGCCGAGCAGTTTCATTAGGCGCTTGCGCTGGCTGCGTGAAGCCGAAAAAGGGGAAACCCGGTTTCCCCTTTGTGTTTCCCCTGTAGGGTCATGGCCGTTGCAACGTCCGATTATCGCCCCAGCCCTCTCCCCCCAGCCCCCTCTCCCATTAAGGGAGAGGGGGAGCCGAACGCTTCCTGCTGCGGAATCTCCCCTCTCCCCTTGTGGGAGAGGGGCCGGGGGAGAGGGGTACAAGGTTTCCCTATATAAAAGGAATGCCGATCAATGACTGATCTTGCTCTACCCGACGGGATGCAGATTACGGGCGAGGTGACGCCCGCGTTCACCGAAATCCTCACCCCTGCCGCCCTGGAGTTGGTCGTGCTGCTGCATCGCGCTTTCGATGGGCGCCGCGCCGAGTTGCTGGCCCACCGTCAGGCCCGGCAGGCCGAGCTTGACGCCGGTACGCTGCCTGACTTTTTGCCCGAGACCGCCGCCGTGCGCGACGCCGATTGGGTCATTGCGCCCTTCCCGCCGCAGCTTAACGACCGGCGCATCGAGATCACTGGCCCCGTCGAGCGCAAGATGATCATCAACGCGCTCAATTCGGGCGCGAAGGTCTTTATGGCCGACTTCGAGGATTCCAATACGCCCAATTGGACCAATCAGATCCAGGGTCAGCTGAACCTGCGCGATGCGCTGCGCCGCACGATTGGCTACACCTCGCCCGAGGGCAAAACCTACGCGCTCAAGGCCGACCCGGCGGTGCTGTTTGTGCGCCCACGTGGCTGGCACCTTAGCGAGAAGCACGTCACGGTGGATGGTGCGCCGGTCTCGGGTGGCATTTTCGACTTTGCGCTCTACTTCTTCCACAATGCGCGTCAGGCGATTGAGGTGCAGGGCGGCCCCTATTTCTACCTGCCCAAGCTGGAGAGCCACCACGAGGCGCGGCTCTGGAATGACATTTTTCTGGCTGCCCAGGAGTATGTCGGGCTGCCCAGTGGCACAATCAAGGCCACGGTGCTGGTCGAGACCATTCTGGCCGCCTTCGAGATGGACGAGATTCTCCACGAGCTGCGCGAGCATTCGGCGGGCCTCAACTGTGGGCGCTGGGACTACATCTTCTCGTGCATCAAGAAGTTTCGCACCAACGCGAACTTCTGTCTGGCCGACCGCATCCAGGTGACGATGACGAGCCACTTTATGCGCTCCTACTCGCTGCTCTGCATCAAGACCTGTCACCGGCGCGGCGCGCACGCGATGGGCGGCATGGCGGCGCAGATCCCGATCAAGAATGACCCGACCGCCAACGACGCCGCGCTCGCCCGCGTGCGCGCCGACAAAGAGCGCGAGGCGAACGACGGCCACGACGGCACTTGGGTGGCGCACCCTGGTCTCGTGCCCATCGCGCTTGCCGCCTTCGACGCGGTGATGCCGACGCCTAACCAGATCGACCGCAAGCGCGACGACGTGAACATCACCGCCGCCGACATCCTCAAGTTCGGCCCCGAGGCGCCAATCACCGAGACGGGTCTGCGCCTGAACATCAACGTCGGCATCCAGTACCTTGGCTCGTGGCTGGCGGGCAACGGCTGCGTGCCCGTCTTCAATCTGATGGAGGACGCCGCCACCGCTGAGATCTCGCGCGCCCAGATCTGGCAGTGGATTCGCAGCCCCAAGGGCGTCCTCGACGACGGGCGCAAGGTCACCGCCGATATGTTCCGCGCCATGCTGCCCGAGGAGCTTGAGCGGGTCAAGCAGATCCTTGGCCCAGCCTACGCCGAGGGCAAGTACGCCGAGGCGGCGACGCTCTTCGAGCAGATCACCACCAGCGACCAGTTCGTCGAGTTTCTGACGCTGCCGGCGTACGACCAGATTGATTAGCCCTGCTTTGGGGGGACAAGGGGACAGAGGGACAAGGGGACAAGGCGACAAGGCGACAAGGCGACAAGGCGACAAGGCGACAAACGTTGCGAGTCGCCGCCCCCCGCCCCTTGTCCCCCCCGCCCCTTGTCCCCCCCGCCCCTTGTCCCCCCCGCCCCCCCTCCCCACCCCTCCCCACCCCTCCCCGCATCCCCCGTCAATGGTACAATCCCCGGCATGTCGCACCGCATCGCCATTGACGCCAGCCGCCTCAGTGTCGTCGAGCGCACCGGCACCGAGCGCTACAGCTACGAGCTGATCGCCGCCCTCGCCCGCCTCGACCGCTGGCGCCCCTACACGCTCTACACCAACGGCCTGCCCGCCGCCCTGCCGCCCCTCGGCCCCAACTTCACGCTCCGCGCTATTCCCCTGCGCCGCCTCTGGACGCACGCCCGCCTCGGCCCCGCGCTGGTGCGCGACCGACCCGCGCTGCTCTTCGTCCCCGCCCACGTCGTCCCAGCGCTGCACCCGCCCAGCGTCGTCACCATTCACGACCTTGGCTACCTCGCGTTTCCCGCCGCGCACACCGCCCGCCGCCGCCTCGAACTGCACCTCACCACCCGCTGGAGCCTGCACGCCGCGCGGCGCGTCATCGCGATTTCGCAGGCGACCAAGGACGATTTGGTGCGCCACTACGGGGCCGATCCGGCGCGCATCACCGTCGTGCATCACGGCCTCAGCCCCAACTTTCGCCCCGTCAGCGACCCCGCCGTCAGCGCACGTCACGGCCTAAACCGCCCCTATTTCCTCTACGTCGGCACCATTCAGCCGCGCAAAAACCTAGAGCGTCTGATCGAAGCCTTCGCCCTTGCCGGTCAGATCATGGGAAATGCCGTTGCTATAGGTGACGCAGACCCACCCGCACGGCGCTACCGATTTCCAGGCGAAGCACATCCGGCCCCGACGCCACTGTTGGCGATTGCCGGTCGTCAAGGTTGGCGCACCGAGGCCATCGAACGTCGCGCCGCCGCCCTGGGCATCGCCGACCGCGTGCGCTTTCTCGGCTACGTGCCCGACGCCGATCTGCCGCCGCTGCTCAGTGGCGCGCTGGCCTTCACCTTCCCCTCGCTCTACGAAGGCTTCGGCATGCCCGTGCTTGAGGCGATGGCCTGCGGCGCGCCCGTCCTCACCAGCACCACCTCGTCGCTGCCCGAGGTGGCGGGCGACGCCGCGCTGCTGGTCAACCCCGCCGACACCAACGCTATCGCCGCCGCGCTCGTCCGTCTCGCCACCGACGCGCCGCTCCGCGCTGATCTGCGCGCCCGTGGGCTGGCCCGCGCCGCCCACTTCACCTGGGAACGCTGCGCCCGCGAGACGCTCGCCGTGCTGCTTGACTGTTGCTAGAGACACGGAAATGGTTGCACCGTCGCCCGCCGGGGGACTGAAGTCCCCGGCTCTGTGCTACGAAGCCTGCCTTCGCAGGCTCGTTCAGCCCGCGTAGGCGGGCTTCGTCAAAGTCGCCCGCCGGGGGACTGAAGTCCCCGGCTCTGTGCTACGAAGCCTGCCTTCGCAGGCTCGTTCAGCCCGCGTAGGCGGGCTTTGCATAACGTAGCCCGTGGCTTCAGCCACCGGGCGAGGGGCCGCAACCGGCCATTGCACCCGCCCCAGGTCACCCTGACGCACGTTTGACACGCTTCGTTGTTGGTGGTATCGTTGCCGCGTGTCGGATGTGATCAACCTTGGGCTGTAGCATCTAGCACGATTTCCAACTAAATACCAGTCAGACAGTGGCCCCCTAGAGTCATATGCTACGGGTTAAATGCCGAAGTCGGTGCAATTCCGACGCTGCCGCGCAACTGTGATGCCTGCCGTGAACCACGGCGTGCTAAGTCAGGTCGAGCGCCATTGTCTTTTCTGACCTTTCCTTCGCGCTTTCAAGGAGGGTGGAATAGTATGACTGACCCGTAGGCTCAAACCCCCATTGGGGGATGTTGCCCCTGCTGGCATGTTCACCGCGACCGCCCGACCTCACCGTCGGGCGGTCGCTGTTTGTTTGTCGCCGTTCCGTTCACCAGCCCATTGTAGCCAGTACAGCTTTTCGGAAGTCCGCTTCGGGTTGAGACAAGGAGACAAAGAGACCGGGAGATGGCGGTCTGAAGCGATCTCCTTGTCTCCTTGTCTCCTTGTCTCCTTGTCTCAAACCAGCAACAAACTTCCGGCGACGTGTACTAGGGGTTTACTTTTCTATGCGCCAGTTACGGCTTCTGCTGCTCTCGTTTGGGTTTGCCCTGCTGACCCTGCTCGCCTTCACCAGTTTCGCCCGCCAAGCTGCCGCCGCCGGGCCGCCGGTGACGCCCGCTGCCATTCCGACGCCCCGCGATTCTTACCCGGTCGTAGACACGGCCACGATCACCCGTGCGCTCGGCTTTCTTCGCACGGCGCAGCGCGCCGATGGCGGCTTCGTCGGTTTCACCCCCGGCCAAAGCGACGATTTCACGACGATTAAGGTGGCGCTGGCGCTGAATGCGGCCCGCCTGCCCGCTGGCTACCTGACCACCGCTGGCGGGCAGACGCCCCTGGCCTATCTGGCAACGCGGGCCTACAGCTACACGCACGACACGAGCGGCGCGGTCTTCCCTGGGCGGCTGGGGCTGGTCGCGCTGGCGGTGGTCGCCGGGGATGCGAAGCTCACGGCGTTTGCGAGTTACCCGCCGGGGCACGCGCAGGCGGGCCAGCCGCTGAATTTGCTGGCGGCGCTCAGCGCCAGCTAC
>CAIWXH010000447.1 GCA_903916565.1 uncultured Oscillochloris sp.
ACGCCCGTCGCCTATGTGGTCGAGCCGAAGATCGACGGTCTCGCCATCGCCCTGACCTACCAGGAGGGCCGCTTCGCCCAGGGGGCCACACGGGGCGACGGCGAGGTCGGCGAAGATGTGACGGCCAACCTCCGCACGGTTGGCGGCATTCCGCTGCGGCTGCGCCAGCCAGAGGCCGACGAAGCACCACCGAACACTGACCGCCCCACGTCCAGCGCTGAACTGGCGTCCGTCGCCCAGCCGCCGTCGGCGCTCCCTGCCGCCATCGAGGTACGCGGCGAGGTCTATATGCGCCGCGCCGACTTCGCGGCACTCAACGCACGCCTGACGGCGGCGGGCGAGAAACCGTTTGCCAACGCCCGCAACTCCGCCGCTGGTTCGCTGCGCCAGAAGGACCCGGCGCTCACGGCTGAGCGCCCGCTGCGTTTCTTCGCCTATGCCGTCGGCCCGTTCACCGGCGTCACCCTGACGAGCCAGTGGCAGACGCTTCAGTACCTGCGCGCTATCGGCTTTCCAGTCAACAGCGACGTGCGCCGCTTCAGCGCGTGGGAAGACGTGGTTGCGTATTGTCACGCCTGGATGACGCGCCGCGACAGTCTGCCTTACGAGGCCGATGGGATCGTGATTAAGGTGGACGATTTCGCACAGCAGCGCGAACTGGGCACGGCGCAGAAGGACCCGCGCTGGGCCGTCGCCTTCAAGTTTGCCGCCCGCGAGGCGGTGACGCGCCTGACGAACATCGTCGTGAATGTCGGGCGCACCGGGGTGCTGACGCCGACCGCCGAGCTGGAGCCGGTGGTGATTGGCGGCGTGACGGTGCGGAACGCCAGTCTGCACAACGCCGACTACATCAGCGAGCGCGACATTCGCCTGGGCGACTATGTCACCGTTAAGCGGGCGGGCGACGTGATCCCCTACGTGGTCGGCCCGCTGCTGAACCTCCGCACGGACGCCGCGCAGCCGTGGGCCTTTCCCGCAACCTGCCCGACATGCGGCACCGCACTTGAACGAGTTGAGGGCGAGGCGGCCTGGCGCTGTCCGAACTTCGGCATCTGCCCGGCCCAACTGGTGCGCCGGGTCGAGCATTTCGTCAGTCGCGGGGCGCTGGACATTGTCGGTATTGGCGAGCGCCAGGCCGAGCAGTTCGTCACCCTGGGCTGGATTGGCGATGTCGCCGACCTCTACCAGTTCAGCGCCGAGCGTTTCCAGGGCGTCGAGGGCTACGGGCCGAAGCGGGTAGCGAATCTCCTTCAGGCGCTGGAAGAGTCGAAGAGCCGCCCGCTCGACCGGGTGATTGTCGGGCTGGGCCTGCGCTTCGTGGGCAGCGTGGCCGCCGCCGATCTCGCCAATCATTTTGGCAATCTCGATGCGCTTATGGCGGCGAGCGAGGCCGATCTGACGGCGATTGATGGGATCGGCCCGGTGGTGGCCGCAAGCGTGGCGCAGTTCTTTCAGCGCGACGAGAACCGCCAGGTGGTTGAAAAGCTACGCGCCGCTGGCCTGCGTCTGGAAGGTGGCGCACCGCGTCAGCGGGCGGGCGATGGGCTGACCGGCAAGACCTTCGTGCTCACTGGCACCCTGCCGACGCTCACCCGCGAGCAGGCGGGCGAGCTGATTCAGGCCCACGGCGGCAAGCTCAGCGAGAGTGTCAGCAAGAAGACGAGCTATGTGGTGGCTGGCGCGAGCGCGGGCAGCAAGCTGGCGAAGGCCAATCAGCTTGGCGTGACGGTGCTGGACGAGGCGGGCCTGCTGGCGCTTATCGGCGCGGCGGTGCCAACTTCAGATGCGCCGCCCGTGCCCCCGACGGACGGGGCGCAGTTGGGCCTTGAACTCTAAAGTCGAGGTTTCAGGTTTCAGGTGCTAGGTTTCAGGAAGCGCGATAGGTGCCAAACATCTCGCAGCGCGATGCCTTGCGGCTTTGCGGCTTTGCGCGAGATCGCTCCGACTCTGATGCGCTCGGCCTGAAACCTCAAACCCGCCCCCTGAAACCTTGTCCAAGTCAATCTCCAAGGTGGCATATAATAGTATCCAAAAGCCTAGCGTTTTATGCCGCTTGCTTCCGGTTCGGCAGGGCAATCCTGCCAGGCTGCACTCCACAGCCCCTACGCCCTGGCCCGAAGGCATCAGGCGCTACGTTCGCAATCTGGTTATAAGCTGCGTTGATGTCGGCATTGACCCGCTGCCCACTGGCGGTACGAAAGAGGCCCCGATGGATGCGTTTGCCCGCGTAGGTGGTGCGCTTGCCCACCAGCTCGTGATCGAAGAACGAACATTTCGAGGTGTAGGCTTCATCGTGGGTGATCACCGTAATGCCAACCAGTTCCGCCTTGTAGGTGAGCATCTGAATCAGACGGGCGAAGGGGATGCTCACGAAGGTCTGGTTGGTGCGCCGCCCCATCGTGATGCCCTGCTTCCAATCGGGGTTATGGCCGATGATCAGTGTGCCGATCCGTTCGGTCACGAGCCAGTTCACCACGGCACGACTGGTGTTGTGCAGATAGTCGTTGACCCGTCGGGTGCGGGCATCGGTCAAGGCGTCAAGCTGGCGGCTGGTGTGTCGTCCTGCGGGGAGCTTGGCCTGGAGACGGGCACGGGCTTGGTTGTACGCTTGGTTGATCGCTTTCAGGGGGCGACCGTTCACAAGACCCGGCGTTACGCCGGGCTTGGAAGTCGCTATCGCCACCAGATTGCTTACGCCCAGATCGATGCCTGCCGACCATGCCGGGTTGACGTCGGCGGGTTGGACATCCTGTGCATAGACCACTTCCACGGCATAGTGGGTGTCTCGGGGCACCACGCGCACTTGGGCAATGCGGGTCTGCTGCGTAGGTACCTCCACATTCAAGCCCGAAAACGTGATCATGCCCCGGCGCAGCGCCACGCGGCTGATCGCTTGGATCGTGTAGGTGAGGAGATTGCGCCCATCCTTGGCTTTGTACTGCGGCAGCTTCGGGCGTCCCAGGAACCGGGACGGGTCGCGGGTGTATGCGGCGCGGGCGGCGAAAAAATTGTTCCACGCCGCGCAGACCTGCTTCAGCACCCACTGGCTCACTTTTGCGGGAAGCGCTCGGTACGCCTCGTGGGTGCGGAGTTCTTTTGCCAGCCAGGCGTAGGGAATGACCGCGCCCCGAAAAATGTATGCCTGCCGCGTGGTGTAGAGCGCGACGTTATATAGGTTCTTGGAGGCGAAGGCCGCCGCATCCAACGCCGCAAAGCGCGGGTCAGATCGGTTGATGCGGGTGTGTTCGACAAGCTGCATGGAAGGAGTGTTCAAACAAATGTACGCATAGGCGCAGTATAACAGGAATGACGCTTTTCCGCAATAGGACGAGATACAACGTCATACAACGCAATGGTTCTTATGAACGCAAACGATACGATCAGCACCGCGACAAGCCAGGGAACAGCACGATGGCGCAGAAAAAACCCACGATCTCCGACCTCGTCCACCAGATCGTCCGTGAGGCACCGGGGCCGCTCACCAGCGACGAGGTGGCCGAGCGACTGGCTGCAATTGACCCCAAGGCATCGGCAAACCCGAAAAACAGCGTCAAGAACAGTCTCAGCAACAGTCGGGGCGGGGCACTCATCCGCATGCCCGACGGGCGCATCGGCTGGAAGCTCCGTCTGATCACCGGCGCCACCTTGCGCCATATTTTCTACGACGAGGATCTGGCCGAGCGCCAGTTGCTTGTCGGTGACGCCCTGCACGATTTGCTCGACCCCTTGCGCGGCCAGGCGCAAGCCACCGGGGCGCTGCGCCTTGAGCTTGAGGGCGGCAACTCGGTGCTTGGGCGGGTCACCGGGCACCTGGGCGAGTGGAACCTCGACGCCGGGCCTGCCTTCTGGGACTGGCTGGAGAGTCGCGGCGTCGCCGCTGGCGACAGTCTGATCGTCACCGCCCTCGACGGCGAGGAGCGCCGCTACAGCCTGCGCCTTGAGCCAGCCGCCGCCCGCAACGAGGCGTCAGTCGCGCTGCGGAACCAGACCGTGCTTGATGCTGCGCTGGCCTTCTTGCGCCGTCAGCGCGGTCGCGCCGTGATCTGGGACATCGTCGCCCAACTGAATACCACTGGCCCTGCCCACAACCCCATTCCGGCTGACCCTTTTGAAGACCTTTGGACCGAAGCGGTCTACGGCCCGGTGCAAGACGAGTACGGCGTCGCCTTCCCGCTGACGGGTGGCGACAGCGCGCTGTTCGCTGATCTTGAGCGTATGCTGACGGGCGCTTCCAGGTCGGCGAAGTCCACCGCATCGGCGAAAGCCTCCGCGTCGGCGAAGTCCACCGCGTCGGCGAAGTCCACCGCGTCGGCGAAGGCCACCGCATCGGCGAAGGCCACCGCATCGGCAAAGTCCACCGCGTCGGCGAAGGCAGCGACAATCTCCTTGGCGCTACCGGGGATGCAAGTCGAGATCGAGATCAGCCCCGAAGATCTGCCGCCCGGCGTGACGCTCGCAGCGGTGCAAACCGTGTTCGAGACCGTCTACCATCGCGATGGCCTCAAGCCGCTCGCCGCCGATCACCCGCTGCTGGCCGTGATCGCCCCCATCGCCGCCCGCAACGGGCTGGCCTCGCCCACGGGTCAACCCTACAAGGCCAGCGAACTTCAGGCGCTCTTCGGCGACGACGAAGAGACGCTCGAATGGATCGAGCGCGGCGTGAGCTTTGGGATGGTCGAGCTGGACAGCGCCTTCGAGGCCAATGCGCTGCCATTGGAATTTTCCACTGACCTGCCCGCCGATCTGCCCGCCGCCTACGCGCCCACGGGTGCGCCGCGCAAGCCCCAGCCCTCGTTCCAGGGCCGCAAAGGGCCGGTGACGACCTACCTGCTCAGGCTGACCTACAACGGGCACCGGGGCTTCTCGCGTGACATCGAGATTGCCGCCGACCAGAACCTTGAGGATCTGCACCTGACGATCCAGAAGGCGCTCGGCTGGGACGACGACCACCTCTACTCGTTCTTTATGGGCCGCCGCATCTTCGACGAAAAGACCGAGATCGGCTCGCCGTGGTCTGACGCGCAGCGCCACACGCACCAAGTCACCGTCGGCGGCCTCGGTCTCAAGCTGAAGCAGAAGTTTATCTACCTGTTCGACTACGGCGACAGCCACCAGTTCGACCTCCAGGTGCTGAAGATTACGCCGAACGCGCCGAAAGGCAGCTACCCGAAGGTCGTCGCCCGCGTAGGCCGCGCCCCTAGTCAGTATGAGTATGAGGACGAGGACGAGGAGGAATAAGACCCAGCGGCGGACATGCGCGCCAGATTTTTACCACGAAGCGCACGAAGTTCACGAAGGCCGAACCGTTTGCGGTTGCGCTCTGTGCCTGACGAGAGTCAGCGCCCGACGCCAAGCAGATAGGTGTACAGGGCCACGCCTGAGGCGACGGCGACGGCAAGTTTGACCACGAGGGGCAGGGGCGAGGGCGAGATAAACGCCTCGATCAGGCCAGCGATGACTAGCAGGGGCACGCAGCCAAGGATGAGCAGGAGCGCCCGCCGGGCGGCGACGACCAGGGCGGCGCGGCGCGTCAGCAGGTCAGGGCGAAGCATGGCCCAACCAAGTTGCAGCCCCGCGCCCCCGGCGATGAAGATCACGCTCAGCTCGACCACCCCATGCGCGGCGATAAAGCCCCATAGGTTATCGGCAAAATCAAAGCGCTGGGCCGCACCGGCCACGATGCCCAAAAAGAGGCCGTTGGTCACCAAGACGTACAGCGTGTAAACGCCGAACACGACTCCGCCAGCGAAGGCGCGGAAGGCGACCCCGATATTGTTGGTCATGATCTCAGCCGACGCCTGGGTGCGCCCATCCTCGTTGATGCGGAGCCACCACTCGTGACCGGCCTGCACCTCACCGACCACCGCATCGGCACCCGGCATCAGCGCCCCGGCCAGCGTCGGATCTTGCAGCGTCACCAGGAAGCCGACGACGGCGGGCAGGAAGAACATCAGGAACGCGGCGAAGGTGGCGGGCCACGTCTCGCGGAAAGCGTTGGGGAAACCAGTGGCGAAAAAGGCGCGCACGCGGGCGGCGCCGCCCGCCCCGCTCTCGCGGTAAATGGCCCCGTGCCCACGGGCGACCAGCGCGTTCAGAAAGGCGACGACCGGGTGCGCGGGCAGGTCGCGACGGGCGACGGCGAGGTCGGCGGCGGTCTGTCGGTACAGGCTGCCCAACTCGCGCAGCTCGCCCGCCGAGAGTCCGTCTAGCCCCGCACCTGCCCGCACCAGCAGAGCGTCTAGGCGCTGCCAGTTGTCGCGGCGGCGGGCGATAAAATCGTCTGGGCGCATAGACAAGGTTCGTGGATGCTTTACCGTTTGGGCACACGCAGGGCTTGTTGATGCGTTCGGCCTGAAACCTGAAACCCGATACCTGAAACCTTTCGCGGCCTACGCCTGCCGAATCGTCGTGCCCGTATCAAGCGTGTCGCCTTGCAGCACGGCGGCGAGGTTTCCGGCGGCGGGGCCAATTAGGCGCACTTCAAGGTCAGGGATGGTCTGGACGAGCCGCCACATCAGCGCGAGTTTGCTCCGCATGCCGCCGGTGACATCAACGGCGTGTGAGCCAGCGGCACCGTGAAGCACCGCAGCGAGATTGGCGGCAGTAATCAGCGGGACGCGCTCGGCCATGGGGGCGCTGCGCGGGTCAGCCGTGTAGACCGCATCCTCACCAACGAGGATGACCCGCGCCGGGCGCAGGTCGGTCGCCTCGGTCAGGTACGCGAGCAGCGCCTCGGTCGAGATGATCGCGGTGCCCTGGGCGCGGTCAAAGGCCACATCGCCGTGGATGACGGGCACCAGTCCGTGGGCGAGCGCCTGCGCGATGTGGGCGGTATCCCAACTGACAATCTGCCCGCCGCTGGCCCACAGGCTGGCCGAAGGCTGCAGCGCCAGGGCGGGCACGTCAGCGGCAAGCAGCGCATCAACGACAATGCGGTTGAGGCGCAGCGCGGCACCGGCGGTGCAGGCAAAGCCCGTGTAGTTGGTGCCGGGGGCCAGTCCTTCATGCACGCCGTAGCGTGCGGCGTAGTGGTGACCGAACGAGCCGCTGCCGTGCCCAAGCACGACCGCCAGCGTGGGGCGGGCAGCGCGGGCGGCAGCGATCTCGGCGGCGAGACGAGCGATCAGCGGCAGGTCAGGTGCCTCTTGCCCAGACTTATTGGTGATGACGGAGCCACCAAGTTTGATGAAGGTGTACATAGGCTCGTACAGCTTTCTGGAAGTTCTTGTCGGGTTGCGCGGTGTTTCTCGTCAGGCACGGAGCGCAGCACGCGGTTCGGCCTTCGTGACCTTCGTGGGCTTCGTGGTAAAAAACCTGCCGCGCATGTCCACCGATGTGTCCTAGTTCGGAAAGATCAGCAGCACCCCGAGTACGGTGAAGCCCCAGAGCACGACACTGCCCGCAAGCGGGAGGTCTTTCAGAATAAGCTCGTCGGGGGCGCCGCCCTCGCCGCGCTGGTAGATCAGGTAGAGATAGCGAAAGATGGCGTAAATCACAAAGGGGATCGTCGCCATCAGCATCGGGTACGGTTTCTGCGGCGCAACCGGGGCCAAAAAGACGGTGATGCTGTAGGTCATAATGATGCTCGCCGTGACGATGGACATCATCTGGTCAAGCATTGGCACCGAGTATTCCTGAAGAATGCGGCGGTGATCGCCAGCCCCGCTTTCCAACAGCGTGAGTTCGTGGCGCCGCTTGCCGATGCCGAGGAAGAGGGCCAGCAGCAGCATACAGAGCAGCAGCCAGGGCGTGATCATTACGTCAAGTACAGCAGCACCGCCCGCCGCCCGCAGCACGAAGCCGGCAGCGAGTACCAGAATGTCGAAAATGACGACATTTTTAAGCCAGTAGGTGTAGAGGAAGCCCTGGACGGTGATGTAGGTGACGAGAACGGCCAGAAAATCCCAGTCGAGGAAACCCTTGTCGCTGTCGAGAAAGAGCGCTAAGGGGAGGACGGCGCTGATCAGCACCGCAGCGGCGACCACGCCGACCACCGGGCGCAGGCGACCCGAGGCAAAGGGCCGGTTGCGCTTCTTCGGGTGAGCGCGATCCTTCTCGATGTCAACCAGATCGTTGACCAGATAGATCGCGCTGGCGGCCATGCAGAAGACGGCAAAAGCGCCGATGGCCCGCAGCAACGGCGCGGGGCCAACCGTCGGCTCCCAGAAGCGCCACAGCCGCCCCTCGGAGAAGGCAATCGCGGCGAAGACGAAGGCGTTTTTGACCCACTGGCGTGGGCGCATCGCCCGCAACAGTTCGTGGACGACACTGGGGTTGGCGGCAGTTGTCAAGATCGCGATGCCCTTGGGCGAGACTTTGCTCATGGTTTCCCGGCGCGGTCACGCCAGGTGGGCGCCGCATATATGGCGTGGTACAAGGCGTCTGGATTGTACTGCAAGGGATCGTGGGCGTCAATTTGCCCTTGACAGAGCGGGGCTCTAGCCGTACATTCTAGGGCTATGCACGAACTGTTAATCGCCACCCGGAACCAGGGCAAATTGCGCGAGTTTACCGCCATCTTCGCGGGGCTTGACGTGACCCTCCGCACGCTCGACGATCTCGGCATTCCTGATGAGATCGAGGAGACCGGCACGACCTTTGCCGCCAACGCGATCTTGAAGGCCGAGGGCTATCTGGCGCTCAGCGGCCTGCCCACCCTGGCTGACGATAGCGGCCTTGAGGTGGCGGCGCTCAACAGCGCCCCCGGCGTCTATTCGGCGCGCTACGGCGGGGTGAAGGGCGAGGCCCAGTTGCGCTACTTGCTCGATCAGATGAAAGATGTGCCCTGGCACGCCCGTCTGGCCCGCTTCGTCTGCGTGATCGCCCTGGCCCGCCCCGGCCACCCCACCGAGGTGGTCGCGGGCACGTTGCCCGGTGTGATCGAACACGAGCCACGCGGCAGCGGCGGCTTCGGCTACGACCCGCTCTTCTATCTGCTCGATGCGAACTGCACCATGGCCGAACTGCCCGCCGAGCGCAAGAACCAGATCAGCCACCGCGCCGTCGCCGCCCGCGCCGCCCGCGTGGTGCTTGCCCGCTGGGCGAATGAGCTATGACCCTCACGGTCACATCGTGGATGCTCTACAGTCTGCGTACGCGCAGCACTCGCTGATGCGTTCCGCCTGAGACCTGAAACCTAGCACCTGAGACCTTGTCTAAGGAGTTGACCGATGGCGCTCAAGAAGATGGAGTCGATCTGGTTCAACGGCAAACTCGTGCCGTGGGACGAGGCCCGCATTCACGTGTTGTCCCACGTCGTCCATTACGGCAGCAGTTTCTTCGAGGGTATCCGCTGCTACGAGACGAGCCGGGGCACCGCGATTTTTCGGCTGACGCCGCACATGCGCCGCCTGAACGACTCGGCCCGCATCTACCGCACCGAGGTGCCCTACAGCCTTGAGCAGTTGGTGGCAGCGGTGAAAGAGACCGTGCGCGCCAACGGGCTGCGCTCTGGCTACATTCGCCCCGTGGTCTACCGGGGCTACGGCGAAATTGGCGTGAACCCGCTGCACAACCCGGTCGAGGTCGCGATTGCCACGATTGAGTGGGGCAAGTACCTGGGCGTCGAGGCGATGGAGCAGGGCGTGGATGTCTGTGTCTCGTCGTGGAGCCGCTTCGCGCCGAATACGCTGCCAGCGCTCGCGAAGGCGGGCGGCAACTACCTGAATTCACAACTGATTAAGATGGAAGCGCTCGCCAACGGTTTCGCTGAAGGTATCGCCCTCGACACCAACGGCCACGTCAGCGAAGGCAGCGGCGAAAACCTGTTCGTGGTGCGCGACGGGGTCGTCTACACGCCGCCAGTCGGCTCGTCGATCCTCAGTGGAATCACCCGCGACACGGTGATGACGCTCTTGGGCGAACTGGGGCTTGAGGTGCGCCAGCAGGTCATTCCCCGCGAGCTGCTCTACCTGGCCGATGAGCTCTTTTTCACCGGCACGGCTGCCGAGGTGACGCCAGTGCGTTCGGTTGACCGGATCACCGTGGGCGCGGGGCGGCGCGGGCCAATCACCGGCGCGGTGCAGTCCGCCTTCTTCGCCGTGGTGCAGGGCGAGCGTGAGGATCGCTACGGCTGGCTAGAGTATGCAGAGAGTTAGTGGTTGCGCCAGCAAGCGCTGTGGGCTATAATGCCAGCGCTGCGAATCGAAAGGCCAGGGTCCACAGCCTGGACACCTGGCCTCTCTTTCTGCAATGTTCGATCGTCACCCTAGCGGGGCTTCACACGCGTGCGTATGCACTGGGTACACATCTGCACTTGGATCGACGAGCCATCACCATTGGTAATGGTCGTCTTCTGAATGTTCGGACGCCACATGCGGTTGGTGCGGCGCTTTGAGAAGCTTACATTGTGGCCAAACGAGGGGCCTTTGCCGCACACTTGACACTTCGCCATGATAGACTAGCTCCAGATATTTTACCCGTAACCCACCCATATCTCCGCAAAAATATACCATATTGAAGGTTCTTTGGCAAACACGCTGGTCTCCGCACGATGTTCTTGGTCATTGGCGCGGCGCTCATTGGCAGGGTCTAAAATGGTAAACATGTGCATTGTGACGGATGGGTCGTCCGATCTTCCGCCTGACTTGGCGCGCGAACTCGGCATCGAGGTAGTGCCGCTGCTCGCGCACGTCGATGAGAAACTCTACCGCGTTGGGGTCGATATTAGCGATGATCAGCTGTACGAACTGATGGGCACCGGCTACCATCGTGTACGGATCACGGCACCGCAATCGACTGTCTTCGAGCAGACCTACAGGCGTTTGATTAGCGATGTTGACTATGTTTTTTCGATCCATCTTGGCACTCGTCTGGGGTCAATCCACGCCAACGCCGCCGTCGCGAAGAGCCGCCTGCCCGCCTCGACTACCCGCATCGAGTTGGTCGATAGCAAGTCGGCCTCGCTGGGCCATGGCTCGGTGGTGATCGCCGCCGCGCACGCGATTGCCGAGGGCGCCGAGCCCGCCGAGGTGAGTCGGCTCATCCACGCGATGATTCGCCATACGCACGCGGTCTTCTTCGTCGATACGATGGAACACCTGGAGGCGAGCGGGCGGCTGGCGCTGGCCGGGGCGGTGCTTGGCTCAATGCAGCGCATCAAGCCGTTGATGATTCTCGACGAGGGCGAGATCGTCCCCTACGAGCGCACGCGCACGCGGGCGAAGGCCATCGAGGGGCTGTTCACGTTTGTCGAGGATTTTCCCCGCGTGCAGGAGGTGACCATCCTCTACGCCACCACCCCTGAGGATGTCGAGAAGCTGATCGAGAAGGTGGATCCGATCTTCCCCCGCGACCGCGTGCAGGTGGCACGCTTTGGCCCGGCCATCGCCGCACACCTTGGCCCTGGCACTATGGGCGTGACCGTCTTCGAGGGTCTGGAGGAAGACTAACGCGCTTGGGGCGCGCCTACGGGTATATGCAGGATCGCGAACACATTATTCAACTTGGCAAGGTGCTGGCGGCAGAGGCCGAGCGCGGCGGCATGGATGACGCCGCCGCTGACGAACTGGTGCAGTTCCTCGCCGCATGGCAGGCCAAAGCTGGCGCCGACTTAGCCGAACCCGCCGTCCAGACCGCCCTCGTCCTGCTCGCTGATTACCGCGACCAGGACTTTTTCGAGCGCCGCGTTCGCCTGAGCCACGTCCTCGCTGGCCTGCGGGCGCTCTTTCGCACGGCGCCTGCAAAGCCCGTAGCCGCACCGCCGCCTGCGAAAAAGCCCGCCGCCCCGAAGAAGCCCGCCGCCGCAAAAAAGCCGCCCGTCGAGGCAAAATTAGCCTCTACCCTGGCGCTCAGCGACCCGCTAGAGTTTGTGCCGGGGATTGGGCGAACTGATGTTACCGCCTTCAAGCGCCTCGGCCTCCGCACCATCGAGGATCTGCTCTACCATTTCCCCCATCGCTACGACGATTTTTCGGCGCAGCTTGGCATCGCCAACATGCCTGTCGGCGCAATGGGCACGATGATCGGCCAAGTGACCGATGTGCGCCTCGTCGGTGGCCCGCGCCCCCGCGTCGAGATAACCGTCAGCGATCACACGGGGTCGATCAAGGCGGTCTACTTCAACCAGCCCTGGCTCACCAAGCAGCTCACGCTTGGCCGGATGATCACGCTCAGCGGGAAGGTGACGACCTTCAACGGGCTGCGCCAGTTGGCGAAGCCCACCTGGGAGCCGTACATCCCTGACGGTGATACCATCCACACTGGGCGGCTCGTGCCGGTTCACCCGCTGAGCAAGGGGCTGCTCGACCGCAACGCCCGCAAGACGATCAAGTTTCTGGTGGATGTGATGACACCGCAGGTGCCGGATCACCTGCCCGCGCCGACGCTGACGCGCACAAACCTGCTGCCCCTCGGCGAGGCGCTGGCCCAAATTCACTACCCCGACGACCAGGAGCAACTCGAACGGGCGCGCGCCCGCCTCGGCTTCGACGAATTTCTCTTCATCCAACTGGGCGTCGTGCAGCGCAAGCTGCTCTGGCAAGGCGAACTGGGCTACCAAATCCGCCACATACCCGATCTGCACGCCGAGCTCCTGTCTCACTTACCCTTCAGTCTGACCAACGCGCAGCAGCGTGCGCTGGGCGAGATCTTCGCCGATATGGCCCGCCCCGTCGCCATGGCCCGTCTGCTCCAGGGCGACGTAGGCTCAGGGAAAACCGTGGTCGCGGCGGCAGCGCTGGTGCAGACCATCGGCAACGGCTTCCAGGGTGCCCTGATGGCCCCAACCGAAATCCTCGCCGAACAGCACTACCAAGGGCTGAAGCAACTGCTGGGCAAGGTGCGCGTGCCCCGCGAAGCCCGCCGGGAGGTCGAGGGCGCGAACTGGCAGGAGCAGCTTGACACGGAGGAGGTGTCCCGCCTCGCCGAGATCAAGGCGCTGCTGGGTATGACCGCGCAGGATGATATGGAGGGCCAAGGGGTGCGCGTCGCGCTGCTGACGGGCAGCCTGGGCGCGCGCGAGCGACGGCGCGTGCTTGAGGGCATCGCCCGTGGTGAAGTCGATCTGGTGGTGGGCACCCACGCCCTGATCACCGACAAGGTGCGCTTCAGCTCGCTGGGGCTGGTGGTGGTTGATGAGCAACACCGCTTTGGCGTCGAACAGCGCCAACAGCTCCGCAACAAGGGCTTCAACCCACACATGCTGGTGATGACCGCCACGCCCATCCCGCGCACGCTGACCTTAACCATTTATGGTGAGCTCGACACCTCGATCCTTGACGAGCTGCCGCCAGGGCGTCAGCCGATCCGCACGCGCTGGTTACGCAAGGTCGAGCGCGCCAAGGCGTATCAGCACATGCGGCGGGAGATCGAGAAGGGGCGGCAGGTCTTTGTGATCTGCCCGCTGGTTGAAGAGAGCGAAAAGGTCGAACTGCCCTCGGCAGAAGAGATGTACGAGAAGCTCCAGTCGGAGGTTTTCCCCGACCTGCGCGTAACCCTGCTGCACGGGCGCATGCTGGGGCGCGAGAAGGACGAGGTGATGGTGGCCTTCCGCGAGCGCGAGTTCGACATCATGGTCGCGACGGCGGTGATCGAGGTCGGGATTGACATTCCCAACGCCTCGACGATGGTGATTGAGGGTGCCGAGCAGTTCGGGCTGGCCCAACTGCACCAATTTCGCGGGCGCGTTGGACGCGGCAAGCATCAGAGCTACTGCATCCTGATCAGCGACAAAGACGACAACGAGGTGACAAAGCAGCGCCTTGAGGCGATGGAGCAGAGCACCGACGGCTTCAAGCTGGCCGAGATTGACTTGCAGCTACGCGGCCCCGGCGAATTTTTCGGCACGCGCCAGAGCGGCACGCCCGACCTGAAGGTGGCCCAACTGGCCGACACGCGCCTGCTGCTGCTTGCGCGCACCGAGGCCGAGTTGATCCTGGGGGACGACACCCGGCTTGCGCGCCCCGAACACGCGCTGCTCAAACAGAAGGTTGACGCCTTTTGGGCCGAAGCTGTGACGGCGGGGTGATGCGGGATAGGGGGACAGGGGACAGGGGGACACGGGGACACGGGGCCGGGTGCCATCTTCCCGATGGTATAAGTGGCGGCGCTGGTCAGCCCATGATGCTCAATCCAAACGGTTATGCCAGACGGCGGTGGCGTTCGCACCAATAGAGATCGAACCGATGGACAGGCTCTGGCTCGGCTACGACGACCTTGATCTGCCGTTCCGCGAGATTGTGGCGGTATCCCATCGCGTATCCGATCCACCCTTATGGTAAGCTACGCCATCAGCGCCACCGCCATCACGACCGCCACCCCCGAGCGTGTGTTAACCGTCCTTGACGACTTCAGCCGCTGGCCCGCCTGGATGCCAGCGCTGCAAAATGTTCGCGTCGAGCTGCCCAAACACCAACGCCTCGGCCCAGGCTACCGCTTTCGGCTACGCGGGGTGATCGTGTACGGCGATCTCCAGGTCATTGACTACACGCCACTGAGCCGGGCGACCAGCTTCCGCATCAGCTTTCCGCCGTTCACCGGGGTCAACCGCTGCCGCCTAGTGCCCCTCGCTAACGGGCGCCACCGCATCGAGCGGGTTGACACCATCGAGCTCGCGGCCTTCGTTGTCGGCTTGCTTGGCCCCCTCCAGCGCAAGCGCTTCGAGCGGCTTGCGGGCGAGTTTCTGCACGCCCTGAAGCACGAGGTAGAAGGGATGCCCCGTGGGTGAAACCGACGATCCGCTGCGCCGGATGGTGGCGGGCCTAGCGCGGGCGGGGCTGCTGACCCCCGCCGCCATGCTGCTCGACACCCTCAGCCCGCTTGACGTGATCAGTTGCCAACTGGCCCGCTTTAGCCGCCCGCTGGTGGGCGGCACCAGCGCCGAGCCACTCGTGATCGCCCTGGAAGACGCCGCCGGATGGGCCGAGCTACGGCGGCTGCTGGCCCGTCAGGATTGACAAACTGTTTTCACTAGGTTACACTTTTAGCGAAGAAACGCACTTCATCTGTAAAGAGTTGTGACGGCACAACCGGCCGGAGTTTGCCCATGCCGCTCGCCCCTGGAACGATTCTGGTTCTGCTTGTCATCCTCGTTGTCGTCGCCATGACCTGGCTGCACCACGCACGGGTCAGCGCAGGGCGGCTACCACAGCGGCGGCCCTTGCCCGCCCTCGACACGCTGCGCGCCGCCCTTGGTCGCGGTGCCGAGACGGGCCGGGCAACGCATGTTGCCCCCGGCGCGAGTGTCCTCGGGGCCGGCGACGGCGGGCGGGCCACTACCGCCGAGTTGATCGCCGGACTGCTCGTGGCTGAACGGGTCGCTGGCGAGGCCGCCCTCAACGGTGCGCCGATTTTGGTCAGTTCAGGCGACGCCGTGGCCCATTTGGCGCTGCGGGGCAGCGTACGACAAGCCTATCAGGTCGCTGGACAGGCCCAAGACTACAACCCCTCACAGGTGCAACTGCTGGCCCACAACGACGAACTGGCCTACGCTACTGGCGTGGCTACGCTCTACGCGCGACAACCGCTGGAGGCCAGCGCCCTGCTTGGTGGGTTCAACCAGGAGTTTCTGCTGATTGGCGAGGAAGGGGCGCAGCGTAATCTGCCCCAAATCGCTGGTACGACGAACAGTGTGGCGATGCCCTTGATGGTGCTTACCACCCCGACGGCCCTCATCGGCGAGGAGATCTTCGCCGCCGAGGCGTATATTTCTTCGGTGGGATCGGCCCAGGCCCGCTTGCTAACCCAGGATATGCTGCGAACGGTGGTGATCGTCCTGCTGATCGGTGGCTTCGTCTATCGTTTAGTGCAGCCCGTGCTCCAGTTGCCGCCCTTGCCCCTCCCACTCTAGCGCCACTTAGCTTACGGTTCCCCCGGTATCAGGCGAAGCACGGAAGGCCCTATGTCGCTGCTGCGAGATCCAAAACGTCTGATCGCCGTCCTCATCGCTGGGGTCTGTGGGCTGATCGTACTCGTTGACTACAGCGGGAGCGGGGGCGGCTTCGCCCTTGTGGCCGCCACGTTGATCGATTGGGCTGCGGTAATCACGGCAGTCGCGCTGCTGTTGGGTGTGTTCAGCGTGGCAGGCTCGCATGTGGGGCGTTTGCGCCAACGCGGCACCGATTGGGGCTATAGTCTGGTACTGCTCCTGGGTATGGTGGCAGTGCTTGTGGCGGGTATCTTCTTCCCACTGCCCGGCGGCGGCGGTGGCATCGTGCTGCCCGGTAGCCTCGCCGAGGTGCCGATCCGCACGTTCTTTCGGGCGGTCTACGAGCCACTCGCCGCGAGTCTCCTGGCCCTGATGGCGTTCTTTAGTCTCAGTACCGCCCTACGCGCACTGCGCCGCAGGAGTGCTGAGGCAACCGTGATCATTGTTGTGGCAGCCCTCGTGCTGATTGCCCAACTCCCGCCCGTCGCCGTACTGCCTGGCGTAGGGCTTGCCACCCAGTGGCTCAACGACTATGTGGCGCTGGCCGGTGCCCGTGGGCTGCTGCTCGGTGCCTCTATCGGCGCGTTCGTAGCCGGGATTCGTGTACTCCTCGGCTTCGATACGCCCTACCTTGATCGCTAACATGGAACACCTGCCGCCCTGGCTTCGCAACGTGTCGCTGCCCGCGCGCCCGGTCAGTCGCGCTGATGCCCCCGCGCCCGCGCCTAAGCCGAGTACCAACGATGCGGAGATGCCCACGTGGCTGCGCGAACTCCAGCAGGAGGTTGCCGACGACGGCGCGAGCAGCCCCAGTGCAGCCCCAAGCTCCGACTGGCTCACTGATCTCACGCCTGCCGCCACCGACCCTGCGCCCACGCCCCCCGCATCCGCTAAAGCGGCATCATGGCTCGATAGCTTGGGCGATGATCAGCCCCCGCCCGCGCCGCCGCAGGCACCAGCAGCCAGCGCCGATGACCGGCAGACCAGCACCACCTCACGGATCAGGATGCCCGTCGGTGCCACCGATTGGCTGCGGAGCATGGGCCACGACCCCGATGCACGCTCTGAGCCGCTGTCTGAGCCAATCAACACCCCGGAAGAGTCCAACGGCGTCCCCGACTGGCTGCGCGAACTAAGCGAAGACGATGTGGCCCGCGCCATCGAGGCCGAGACATCCGAATCGCAGCCGCGCTTTGACCCCCAGGCTCCTGGCTGGCTAACCGAAGACCCGCCCAGCCCCGACGCGAGTACCGTCTCAGCTAACTGGATGGGCAAGGGCGCCCCGAGCGACGAAACCTCTGACCAGGCACCAGACTGGCTTCAGGCGGCGGTCGAGGCTGACATCGGTGGGGTTGAGCGCGAACATCGGGCGCCCGCGCCGCCGTCTGACTTGGCGGGCAGCGCCGAGGTTCCCGCATGGCTGCGCGATCTTGGTAACGACGAGGAGCCAGTCGCTGAAGCGCCCCCCACCGATGAGGAGCCGGCTTGGCTGCGTGACGCCGCAAGCAAGACACCAACCGACCATCTGTCCAGTCGCCCCGCCGATGCCGCCGATGATGTCCCCGCGTGGCTGCGGGACGCCGCCCCCGAGCCGCCCGTACGCGCCCAGGCCGATGCCCTCCCCACCCCGCCCCGCCCCACCGACGATGTCCCCGCGTGGCTGCGGGACGCCGCCCCCGAGCCGCCCGGACGCGCCCAGGCCGATGCCCTCCCCACCCCGCCCCGCCCCACCGATGATGTCCCCGCGTGGCTGCGGGACGCCGCCCCCGAGCCGCCCGCCCGCGCCCAAGCCGACGCGCAGCCCACCCCGCCGCGTCCCGCCGACGATGTGCCCGCGTGGCTGCGGGACGCCGCCCCCGAGCCGCCCGTACGCGCCCAAGCCGATGCCC
>CAIWXH010000448.1 GCA_903916565.1 uncultured Oscillochloris sp.
ACAAGGGGACAAGGGGACAAGGGGACAAGGGGACAAGGGGACAAGGGGACAAGGGGACAAGGGGGATTATAATTGTCTCCCAATCCCCTTGTCCCCTTGTCTCCCTGTCTCCCTGTCTCCCAGTCCCCTTGTCCTCACACATCCCGCAAGGACGACCATGAAAACCATCCTGGTGGTGGATGATGAGCCCGGCATCGTGCAGATTGCCCGCGACTACCTCGACCGGGCGGGCTTTCGTGTGGTGACGGCGGGTGATGGGCCGAGCGCGCTGCGGCAGGCACGCGCTGAACGCCCGAGCCTGTTGGTGCTCGACCTGATGCTGCCGGGGCTTGACGGCCTTGATGTCACGCGGGCGCTGCGCCAGGATCCGGCGACGAGGAAGCTGCCGATCATTATGCTCACTGCCCGCGTTGAGGAGGCCGACCGCCTGGTTGGCCTTGAGCTAGGGGCCGATGACTATATCACCAAGCCTTTCAGCCCACGCGAGTTGGTGGCGCGGGTGCGGGCGGTGCTGCGCCGGAGCGAGGGCGAGGCGGTCACGGCGGGCATTATGCACAGTGGTGCCCTGAGCATTGACCTTGAGCGCCGCAGCGTGCGCCGTGAGGGCGAGCCGATTGAGCTGACGGCCACCGAGTTCGATCTGCTGGCGGTGCTTGCCCGCGAGCCCGGACGCCCCTTCACCCGTTCGCAGTTGCTTGAGCTGGTCTACGATGCCAGCTATGCGGGCTATGACCGCACGGTTGACGCCCATATCAAGAACCTGCGGCGCAAGATTGAGCTGGACCCCGGCAGCCCGCAGTACATCCTCACGATCTACGGGGTCGGCTATAAGTTTGCTGAGACCGTTGGCCCTTGAGGTTAGGGGTTAGGGGGCAGGGGGCATGGCGGTTGCAACGTCGTGCTGCGGCCTCATGCCCGGTGGCTGAAGCCACGGGCTAGTATCTGCGAAGCCTGCCTTCGCAGGCTCAGCAGGGCCGCGCAGGCGGCCTTCGCACCCCGTAGCCCGTGGCTTCAGCCATCGGGCGAGCGCGAAACAACCTCTGTAGGATTGCGCTATGCGCCCACGGATCTTTAGTCTGATGCTGACGGCCTTCGGCCTGGTGATTGTGCTGGGTATTGGGGGCATGTTGAGCTTCTTCTGGCTGGCGGTGGTGACCTTCCAGAAGGGCCGCACGGACGAGCGACCGCTGAATCAGGTGGTCGTCCGCGCCGAGGCGCAGCGCCTGGCCGCATTCTACGCACAGCGCGACTCGTGGGCTGGCGTCGAGCCAAGCTTCGACGAGTTTGAGCGCGGGCTACGAACGGAGCGCTGGCAGTCGGTCACGTTGGTGGATGCGGAGGGCCGGGTGGTGCGGAGCAGTCGCCCCGGTATGCCGCATGGCGCCGTTGCCCCGCTGTTGCCGCCCGCGCCGATGGATGGCCCCGGTCGCTCGGCTGGCCGCGATCAGCTTGGCGAGGCCCAGGGCTTGATGGTGCAGACGGTGCCGATTCAGCTGCGCGGCGAGCAGATCGGCACACTGCTCATCGTCTACGATGGGGGCGGCCCGCGCGCGTTTAGCTTCAGCGATGGTGCCCATGGGCTGATTGGCGCGGGCGTGGCGCTGGCGACGATCCTGCTGGGGCTGGCCGCCTTCTTCTCGCGGCGAATCAGCACGCCGCTGAGCCAGATGAACGCCGCCGCGACCGCGCTGGCTGGCGGTGATATGCGCGTGCGCGTGCGCCCTGGTCTGGTGCGCGAGGTGGCCGATCTGGCGGTGAGCTTCAATCGGATGGCCGATGCGCTGGCTGTGGCCGACCAGCAGCGCCGCCAGCTTACCGCCGATGTGGCCCACGAGCTACGCACGCCGCTCTCGATTATCAAAGGGCGACTTGAGGGCGTGCAGGACGGGATTTATCGGGCCGATGATGACCAGATTGAGGGGCTGCTGGGTGAGGTGGCGCTGCTTGAGCGCCTGATCGAGGATCTGCGGATTCTGGCGCTGGCTGACGCTGGGCAACTGGCGTTTTATCCCGAGGCGAGTGACCCGGCACGCATGGTGGATGACACGGTGCGCTCGTTCGCCCAACAGGCCGAGGAGCGCGGCGTGGCGCTGCGGGCCGAGGTGGACGCCGCGTTGCCTGAGCTGACGGCTGACCCGCAGCGGATTGCTCAGGTGCTGAGTAATCTGGTGGGCAATGCGCTGCGCCACACGCCTGCCGGTGGCGCGGTGACGCTCGCGGTGACGACCGACGAAGGACGGCTGACGACCGACGCGCCTAGCGGGGCGACCGCCGTCAGCGGTCAGCCGTCCTTCGTCTTCATGGTGCGTGACAGCGGGTCGGGCATCAGCGCCGAGGATCTGCCGCTAATCTTCGACCGCTTCTATCGGGCTGACCGCTCGCGGACGCGCAGTAGCGGCGGGGCGGGCCTGGGCCTCGCGATTGCCCGGCGCATTGTCGAGGCCCACGGCGGCACGATTTGGGCCGAGAGTGCGATGGGCCAGGGCACGACGGTACACTTCACGCTGCCGATGAGCGGCTAGGCGCGGGGTGCGCCCTCGTCTATGTCGGCGGACATGCGCGGCAGGTTTTTCACCACGAAGCGCACGAAGGGCACGAAGGCCGAACCGCGTGCGGCGGCGCTTCGTGCCGTGCGAGAATCACCGTGTACCCGCCCGCCGCAGCGTTGCCCCCGTGCCCATCAGCACCAGCGCGCACACCAGCCAGGGCCAGCCCTCGGCCTCGGGCGCCCCCGTCGCGGGCAGCGTCGTGGGCACG
>CAIWXH010000449.1 GCA_903916565.1 uncultured Oscillochloris sp.
GCTAGTTGACATAGGGGCAGTTCAGCCTGCGCTACAGCTCGATCTCATCGAGTACCAGGACGCGAATCTCGGTCACGCGCTGGAGGCGGATGTCGTTGGTGAGGAAATCGGTACAGCCCGCATGCAGCGCCGTGGCGATCTGAAGTGCATCGGGGGGGCGCAGCACATAGCGGGCGCGGAGATCGGCGGCATGCTCGGCAACATTGCCATGAATAGGCTCAACAAAATAGATAAATGGTGCGGTGTCGAGGCCAAGCTGGGTCACACCGTTCAGCGCAACCGCGAGTTTGATCATGGTCGATCCCAGCTCTCACGTTCAGCGTCGATATACGCCTGGGCGTCCACCCCTTGCCAAATCTCTGCCCCAACGCCCTCTAAATCCAACAGGCTCACCAACTGCCCATCCTCGCCCTCATTGGCTGACAAATCCTCAGCGATCCGCCCTAGCAGCCGTAGCCGGTCGGCGCGCGGCAGCGCCCGAATCTGCTGCTCGTAGAGCTGGTCAACCGATAGCGTTGCGCTCATGCGGCGTCCCTCCCCCGTTTACACCGTATCAATCCTCGCCTTCGCATTATAGCATCCGGCCTTGGGCTACCCATTCCCCACCAGCAGCGCCTGGATCTCGTCCATCAGCGTCGCAATGCGCCGCTCTTTCTCGGCGATGCTGGCGGCCAACTGCTCAGGCGGCAGGTGTTCAAGGTCTTGGCGTGCGCTGGGGTTCTTGATGTCGAGGTTGTAGCCATTGTCCGCAATCTGACTGAGCGGAACCTTCCAAGCCCGCTCGCTCGCCTGACGGTCGCCCCACCAGGCCAACAGCGGGGCAAACTCCTCAAACTGGATCGGCTGCGTCTTGGTGTAGTTCTTCCGGCCCTCGGGCAGCGGTTGCTCGTAGTACCAGACCTCACGAGTCGGCCCACCGCGCTCGAAGCACAGAATGTTGGTCGGAATGCTGGTGTAGGGCGCAAACACGCCGTTCGGCAGGCGCACGACCGTGTGCAGATGGAAATCGGTGAGCAACTCCTGCTTGATGCGCGCCGCCACACCACCCGCGAAGAGAGTCCCATTGGGTACGACCACCCCGGCGCGACCAGGCTTCGGCGCACGGCGCAGACGACGCATGATCAACTGCAAGAAAAGCAGCGCCGTCTCGCCCGTCTGCTTGTCCTCGGGGAAGTTGCCCAGAATGCCGCGCTCCTCCTCGCCACCAAAGGGCGGGTTGGTGAGAATGACATCGACCCGATCCTTGTCGCCAATCTCGCTGAGACGCACGCGCAGCGCATTGCCGTAATCAATGCTCGGGCGCTCTAGGCCGTGCAGCAACAGGTTCATCTGAAGCAGCAGGTAGGGCAACGACTTGGCCTCACCACCGAGGATCGAGCTTTCTTGCAGCACCCGCCGCTGCTTCACCGTGACCGCCTGCGCTTTGAGATGCTCGAAGGTCTCGACAAGAAAGCCGCCCGTCCCAGCGGCTGGGTCGAGTACCACCTCGCCCAGCTTAGGATCGAGCGCCTTGACCATGCAGCGCACCACCGCACGGGGCGTGTAGAACTCGCCCGAGTCGCCGGCAGCGTCACGCATCTCTTTCAGCAAACTCTCGTAGAGGTGGCCGAGGGTCAAAATCTCGTGGCTGGAGGTGAAGTGAATGCTGTTGACCTTATTGACTACATCGCGCAGCAGGTAGCCGCTCTCCATACGGTTCGTGACACCCTGAAAGACGCGGGCGATCACCTCCCGACGCTCAGTGCCCTTCTCGGCGCGTAGGCCACGCAGATAGGCGAACAGGCCAGGGCCAAGCGTCCCATTGGGGCGCATCGCCTCCTCGCTCGTGATAAACGCCTTGAGGTCGTCGCCGCTCAAGCCGGTCGGAGTCGCGGCCCAGTCCTGCCAGCGATACGGCGGCTCAATCGCAGGGCGATAGGTGAGACTGGGGTTCAGCGTCGCCTCTTGACGGCGCAGCTCCTCCTGATCATCGAGGAACTTGAGGAACATGATCCAGGTGAGCATCGGCAGCCGGTCAAGGTCGCCGTTCAGCCCCTTGTCCTTCCGCATGGTGTCGCGAGCAGCCTTGAGGATGGCCCCAAGCTGCTGCGCGGTCGTGGCGGGGCGGGCGCTGGCAACGGGCTGCGGAGCCGACGGGGCTGCGGTCTTGCGCGGGCGGGGCATAGAAGACTCCTACGGCTCTTGAGGGGCACCCAAACGGCGCGGGGCATCGGGTTTAGCTCCAGCACGCAGCCACGCTACCACGCCATCGGCCTCACGATCAGGGTTGGCCCAAACAAGCAAGCGCAACTCGCGCACCTGCCCGCTGGCGCGGCGGAGCAGGCGGCGCATCACCTCGTCGAGCGAGAGAATCGTGCGGTCGGTCGCACGAGCGGCGGCGACCAAATGCACATCTTTTGCGATAGCCACTTGTTGCGCTAGGCTGGCCGCAGTCTGCTCGATGCGGTCGCGGAGATCGTCGTCCAGAGCAGCCTTGATCGCGATAACGCGACCACGACTCTGCATACTTGCACGCCAACGAAGCGCAAAGGCAGATTGGTGCCGATCCCACTCCTCACGGAGCTGGTCAGTCATCACCATGCGGTGGCCGTGATCGCGAATCGTATCAAGACAGTCACGGCAGCGTTGGGACGTAGGGTGGTCAGTATGCCCCGAAGCTCTGGCGATAGAGGCATCAATCGTAATGCTGCGGCGAGCGGATCGTCGGGGCATGGGCGAGCAACCTTCACAGTGCGCGTGCGCGCATGGCGGTGATCAATGTGACTGTCCGGCCTGCCGCGCCTCAGCGGCGTCAAGGTAGTGACGTTGGGCGTCGAGTTCCACGGTATCGAAAGTGACGGGCCAGTCACCGAATGCCCCGGTCGCGTCGAGGTTGGCACTCGCCACCGTCGTAACACCAGCCGCATCACGGTCAAACCAGTGCAACTGCACCAACTCTGGGGGCAGGTGCCCCTGAGCAACCAGCGTCTGCACACTGAGCAGCAGCAGAGAGCTATGGGTCTCGACGATCACACGCACACCGCGCAGGGCTGCATCGGCCAGCACGCGGGCAAGCTGCACCTGGGCGGAGAGATGAAGATGCAGCTCCGGCTGCTCGATGATAACCAGTTGTCCCGGCGCAGCAGCGAGCAGGGCAACAAGCACCGGGAGAGTCTGCGAGACACTGATGCCCACATCAGCGATGTTGACCATATCGCTGGCCCGTCGTGACGAACCAACCGGCATTCGGTCAACCAGCAGATCAATCCGGGAACTATCACGGACATGCGCCTCAATGGTGCGGGTCAGATTGAGATCGGCGAGGTAGGTCGCAAGCTGATCAAGCAGGTCGCGCCGTCCTTGCGCTTGCCATCCCGCAATGACACTGGCGACGTACTGTTGAAAGGTGCCCGGAAACTGGGGGCCAGTGGCGCTCACCGGGTACATGCGCTCGGGCCAATCACGCAGACCGGGCAGGTGGATGGTAGTACGAATCGCTGGCTCGATTAGTATATCTAGCGGCAAGATTGAGAGCAGATGCTCGGTGTTCCAATCAACTTGGGCAACCACCGAGATGTCGAGGAAGCAACGGCGCCGCATAACCTTCAGGCGAGGATCGCCGTGGAGTGTATCCCCAGTCGTCAAATGCAGCATTTCACGCGCAAGCGCAAGCTGCATCTGCTGACGCAGTTCCGGCGAGCTGGCAGCTATGATGGCGTCGTGATCCATCTCAGGGGTCAACTGCACCCCATTGTGCGCCCCCGCGATGCTCATACGAGTGAGGGCGAGCTTATCCGTTTCGGTGGACTTCTCAGCGCCGATGCGTGCAAACGTGAGGGTGAGATCCGCAGCGTGGTCAAACCCTACACCAACCGTGAAGGCAGATGCGCCACCACGCGACCCACGGGAAAGCAACTCGCGGAGCGAGGAGAACTGGACATTTGGCCCATTCAGCAGGAGCGGGCCAGGGTCATACGATACCTCAAGCGTCTGCTTCAACAGCAAGAGCGGCTGCACCATGCTCGACTTGCCCGCGCTGTTTGCGCCCGCAAGTAGCGTGAGCGGGCGAATCGCAATGCTTTGCTCCCGGCTGATTGACTTGTAGCCAGCGACCGTAAGGCGCGTGATGCCCTGGTCAGTTTGCTCACTCATAGGGTTTAACTACGCTGCATATAGC